>JAYUWZ010000257.1:0-1889 GCA_043753265.1 Verrucomicrobiaceae bacterium | reverse complement strand
AATCCGCAAAACAAATCCAGTGGCAGTTCACTACCTCAGATGCCCGCACAAAACTCGCGAAATTCTACCCATCATTTCACGCATGACGATGCACTAGGGCCGCGCTGCGCTTGGGCGCTAGGCTACGCTCTTGCGCGCCGTTAGCGCGACACACGAGCGCCTTCGGTGGGGCATGCGAACGGCCCTTGACACGGGGACGTCTCCCCGTTTCCCCTCCGCGCCGTGTTGGCCATCTTCCTCAGCGCCGCGTCTGGCTATTTGCTCGGCTCCATTCCGTTCGGTTTTATTGCCGCGCGCTTGAATGGAATCGATATTCGCGAGCACGGGAGCAAGAATATCGGCGCGACCAATGTGTGGCGGGTGTGCGGGCGGAAGTATGGACTTCCAGTTTTCATTTTGGATGCGGTGAAGGGTGTGGGCACCGTGCTACTCGCCCGCTGGCTTGCGGTGCAGTGGCCGGCGGATGCGGCGTTGGCGGCGATTACCGGTGCGATTTGCTGCGTGCTGGGGCACAGCTTCCCGGTGTGGTTGAATTTCAAGGGGGGCAAGGGTGTGGCCACCTCGCTGGGGGTGTTGCTGGCGATGCTGCCTTGCGAGGCCCTGGCCGCGTTTGGGGTGTGGTTGGCGGTGTTTTTCCTGTCCCGCTATGTGTCGCTGGCGAGCATTGCGGCAGCCGTGGCGCTGCCTTCTTTTGCCATCGTTGCACAATTGCTCGGCTGGGGCCGGGGCTGGCCGTATGCGGGATTTGCGGTGGTGGCCGGGGTGTTGGTGGTGGTGCGGCACAAGGGCAACATCCAACGGCTGCGGGCGGGCACGGAAAGTCGTTTTGGTAAAAAGAAGGAGGAAGCATCGTGAGTTTTGAATCAATTGGAGTCATCGGGTCTGGAAGCTGGGGCACCGCCCTGGCCAAGTTGTTGGCGGATAATGGGAATCCCGTGACCCTATGGGGCAACGACCCGGAGCACATGGCGGCCATGCAGGCGACGCGCGTGAACGAAAAGTATTTGCCCGGCGTGCAGCTTCCCGAGTCCATGGTGCTCTCGGAGAAAATCGAGGATCTGCGCGGTTGCGATTTGCTGCTGCTCGTCACGCCCTCAAAGGCCATTCGCGAGGTGGCCATTCGCGTGCAGGCGCTGAAGCCCAACCCGAATTCCGTGCTGCTCAGTTGCACCAAAGGCGTGGAGCGCGGCACAGGGTTGCGGATGAGCGAGATTCTTTCCGAGTCGCTTCCGGGTCATACGGTGGCAGTGCTGAGCGGCCCGAGCCACGCCGAGGAAGTGGCGCGCGGCATGCCCACATGCGTGGTCATCGGCTGCGAGGATGCAGTGATTGCGCAAAAGCTGCAGCGGGCTTTTTCCGCATCGTGGTTCCGTGCCTATACGAATGACGATGTGGCAGGGATTGAATACGGTGGCGCGTTGAAAAACATCTACGCCATCGCCGCCGGGGTGTGCGATGGGCTGAAACTCGGCGACAATGCCAAGGCGGCGCTGATCACTCGCGCGCTCGTGGAACTCGGCAAACTCGCCGAGGCGCTCGGGGGCAAGCGCGAGACGTTCATCGGACTCAGCGGGGTGGGGGATTTGATGGTGACCTGCTTCAGCCAGCACAGCCGGAACAGGGCGGTGGGCGAGCGGCTGGGAAAAGGTGAGACGCTGGCGGAAATCCAGGCCTCCATGCAGATGGTGGCCGAGGGAGTGCCTGCGACGTACAACGTTTACGAGAGTGCGCAAAAGCATGGCATCGACGCGCCGATCATCGAGCAGGTGAAGGCGATTCTGGATGGTACGGTTGCGCCGCTGGATGCGCTGTCGCGGCTTTTTGGGCGGGATCCGAAGGCAGAGTAAAGAAACGTCCAACGCTCAACGTCCAACATCCAACGCCCAATG
>JAYUWZ010000256.1:0-4281 GCA_043753265.1 Verrucomicrobiaceae bacterium | reverse complement strand
TCGCTGCGGAAGGGGCTCGCAGGTAGTCCGGCTGCATTGACCAGATTGCAATCGGGATTGTCCGCCCAGCCGTAGCGGATGGCGACCGGGTTGGTCACCTTCGGGCTGGAGATGACCACGTGGTCGCCCTCGATCGCCGCATCGGCCCAGACGAATTTCTTATCCTCCCCGGCAAGCGCAAAGCCCTTGATTGCTCCCCCATCGCGGGTCTTGAGTCCTTCGCTATTGGTGAAGTTGAGCCGCACCTTCCCCTCTTCCACCTGCATGCCACTGTAGAGAGGGCCGCTGAATTCCAGCTCCTGAAAATACACCTGCGCCATGGCGGAAAGCGCGAGACGGCGGCCAACCTCCTGCTTGTTGGTGGGGTGAATGTCGTTCGCCTCGCCGATGTCGATGGCCACGGCCATGCCGGTGCGCGGGACCTCCAGCGCGCCAAACTGCGCCTCGCGGATTTGCGCCCAGTAGCTATCCACAGGCTCATCCCGGCGCGGGAAATAATTGGCGAGTTGAACGAAGAGGAATGGGAACTCGCTCTCCTCGCGAGGCACACCTTGCGCGCGGGCAAACTCGTAGCGCCAAGAGAGAATCATCGTGGGAAAGAGCTGTCCGTAAAAGGTCATGTTCCCGCGGTTGTTCAGCCCGCAGTTGCTTTCACCCTGATACCAGATCGCGCCGCGAATCGTGTAGGGAGCCACCGGGGCGATCATGCCGTTGTAGAGTCCCATGGGCGCGGCGTTCAGAGAGTCAGGGCCATCGGGCGCACGGGGCGCGCGCGGGGCAGGCTTGCCCTCGGCCTTGGCTTTCTCGGCCGCCTCCTTATACTTCGCCTGTAATTCATCGAAGGCCGCTTTCGCCTTCGGATAGACTTCCTGCTTGGTCTTCCAGTGATTGGAGAAGGCGGGATTTGCCTTCATGCCGCTCTCAGGGATCCACGTCTCCACAGGCGTGCCGCCCCACGAGGAATGGATAAGCCCCATCGGCACTTTCATCTTTTGGTGCAGGTCGCGCACGAAAAAGTAGCCCACTGCGCTGAAGGCCCCCGCAGTCTGCGGCGTGGCGACGTCCCACTTTCCAGTCACGTCATCAAGGGGCTTCACACTGCCCTTCTTGGCCACGGTGAAGACCCGGATCTCCGGAAAATTGCAGGCGGCGATCTCTTTCTCGGCATCCTTCGCCTTGGCCACCGTCCACTCCATGTTGGATTGCCCGCTCGCGAGCCACACCTCGCCGACGGCGACGTTTTTTACAGTCAGGGTATTTTTTCCCGCGATGGTCATGTCCCCTGCAACGCCGGGCTTCAGAGCGGCGAGCTTCACGGACCACTTGCCTTTGTCATCGGCAGTGCCCTCCACGGCTTTTTCGCCGAGCTTCACCGACACCTTCTCGCCCGGGTCGGCCCAGCCCCACACATTGGCATTGGCATCCTGCACGAGTACCATGTTGTCGCTGATGAGCGCAGGCAGGCGGACATCCGCAAACACAGCGGCGGAAGAGACGAGGAGGAAGGAGGTGGAGAGCTTCATGCACGGAATGTGCGGGAGAGGGTGTGGGGAGGGCAAGCTTTGGGCAGCGTTTGCGACGTGAGACGTGGGATGTGGAAAAGTGAGAGGATACGTCCTGCGGGGTGATTACCGCTCATGAATGGCGTGCGTTGCAGGATTGCAGACTCACCGACTGGCGTTCATTTCTTGCGGCGCATGCGCCTCCTCCTTGCCTTTCTCTCCGCATCCGTCGCCGTCGCTGCGCAGGATTTTCCAAAGCCCTTCAACACGGGCAACGACGTGGGCTTGAAGCCCATGGCGCCAAGTGAGGCGGTGAAGTTGATTAAAATGCCGGAAGGCTTCACGGCCACAGTCTTTGCCAGCGAACCGGAAATCCAGAATCCGATTGCCTGCGCGTGGGATTCGCGCGGGCGGCTTTGGGTGGCGGAGAATTACACTTACGCGGATAGCCAGACGAACTTCGACAAGACGCTTCGCGACCGCATCCTGATCTTCGAAGACACCGACAATGACGGCAAAGCGGACAAGCGCACCGTCTTCCACGAGGGGCTGCAAAACCTGACGAGTATCGAGATCGGCTACGGCGGCGTGTATGCCACCGCTGCACCGCGACTCGTTTTCATCCCCGACAAAAACGGTGACGACAAACCCGACGGTGAGCCGGAAACACTTCTCGATGGATTCGACGCGTGGAGTGTGCGGCACAATTTCGTAAACGGGCTCAAGTGGGGGCCGGATGGCTGGCTTTATGGCCGTCACGGCATCCTGGCCACCAGCAAGGTCGGCGCTCCGGGCACTCCGGAAAAAGATCGCGTGATGCTGAACTGCGGCATCTGGAAATTTCACCCCGTGAAGAAGACCTTCGAGATCGTGTGCTGGGGCGGCACCAATGCGTGGGGGCACGACTGGAATGAAGACGGCGAGGCCTTCTTCATCAATACCGTCATCGGCCACGCCTACCACATCGTGCCCGGCGCGCACTACGAGCGCATGTATGGACAGGATCCAACCCCACACATTTACGAACTGCTGCCGCAGACGGCGGATCACTATCATTTCGACACGTCAGCGGGATGGACGAATTCCCGGGATGGAAAGGCGAACGACCTTGGCGGCGGCCACGCGCACAGCGGATGCCTCATCTACTTGGGCGACAACTGGCCGGACCTCTATCGCTACAAGTTGCTCACCGTCAATTTCCACGGCCGCCGCATCAACATGGAGCGACCCGAGCGCAACAAGAGCGGCTACGTGCTGAAACATGAGCACGACGCCCTCCAGTTTGGCGACCCGTGGTTTCGCGGGGTCGAGCTCTCCATGGGGCCCGATGGCGCGGTGTATGTGCTCGATTGGAACGACCAGGGCGAATGCCACGAGAACGATGGGGTGCACCGCGAAAGCGGGCGCATCTATAAAATCAACTACGGCCCCCAGCGAAAACTTGTGCTTGGAAAAGAGAACGACGTGGCGGCGAAAACCGATCCCCAGCTTCTCACCCTGGCCACCGAGGGAAGCGAATGGTTCGCAAGGACCGCCCGTCGCATCCTGGCGGAACGCGCATCGACCCGCGACGCGGCAAAGCCAATTGACGAAACAGCCCTCGCGCCGATCAGATCCTTGCTCACCGCGGAAAAGCCATTGCCAGCAACCCGACTGCGCGCGCTTCTCGCCCTCCATGCGACGGGCGCTGCCAAGGCAGACGACTACGCCACGGCACTCACCGCTCGCGATAACTCACGAAAGGACGAGGGCAGCATCGCGTGGGCAGTGCGGCTGATTGCCGAGAACCCGGATATCACCAATGAACTGGCCGAGCGCCTCATCAAGCGCACACATCTCAACAATCTGCCGCTCGTGCGTCTGGCGTATGCTTCGTGCCTCCATCGCTTTCCCGGGAATGTGCGCTCGCAGGTGATCCTCCATAACTTTATAAACCATCCCGAGGACGCAGACGATGCGGTCATGGTAAACGTGCTTTGGCACACGCTCCGCAATGGCAGTGCGGATGAACTGAAGACCCTTGCCCTGCGTTCCACCGGAACAATGGTCCGCTGGGCGACGCGACGCCTCGCTGGCGAGCCCGAGAGCGCTAGCCAGTTTGCGACCGTACTCCGCGACACGGCCAAACAGAGCGACAAATTTCAAAAGCCGGTTCTGCTCGGATTGCACGATGCCTACCGTGGACAAGCCAAAGCCGTGAAGCCGCAAGGTTGGGATGAATTCGCAGCAAAGGCGGCTGGCGATTTTCAGCTGGCCGACAAGGTGCGGGAGCTGAACGTCATTTTCGGCGATGGCCGCGCGCTCGATGAAATCCGCAAGCTCGCCCTCGATCCCAGGACGGAATTCACCGCGCGCAAACAGGCACTCACATCGCTCACCGCAGCCAATCCGCCCGATCTCCGCGCCACGCTGGACGCGCTATTGAAGGATGGCGACTTGCTTCCCTTTACGCTGGCAGCGCTCGCCAAATACGAGGATGCGGGAGCTACGATCGTGGATAACTACCAGCGCGTGCGCGCGGATGGCCGCGCGGGCGTGATGGCCGCGCTGTGCTCCCGCCCGGCCTTTGCGCGGGCGTTGCTCGAAGCACTTTCCGCAGGGAAAATCCCGCGCCCGGATGTCACCCCCTACCACGCGCGCCAGATTGCTTCACTGGGCGATGCCGAGGTTTCCAAGCAACTAGCCGAGGTGTGGGGCACGATGGTGAGCACGTCGGAGCAAAAGAAGAAGCGCATCGAGGAACTGAAACGCGCACTCTCCCCGGAAACGCTGAAGGCGG
>JAYUWZ010000255.1:0-1890 GCA_043753265.1 Verrucomicrobiaceae bacterium | reverse complement strand
CCGCCCTTCATGGGCCTTTGCTTCTTCGGCTCGTCCTTGTCGCCTCCTTTTACCGCGATGGTTTCCCCCGGCACATACGCCAGGCGTTCGTCCTCGGGCACCACCTCGAGTCCTTCGATAATCTCCTTCGCCCGCGTTTCAAATTCCTCGGCAGTGAGCTCCACCATTTGATTCCACACGCCAAAGACCGGGTCGCGCACATTGCGCAGGCGCTGCTGGAGGAAACGCGCTATGGTTTCGTCCAGGTCGTGCTCGCGGAGGAATTGCCCGCGCTCCTTCACCTCGTCGGCGGCCAGCCGCTGCGGATTCGTCCACAGCGTTGACAGCAAATACGGGTATGCATTGTCGCGGAAATCCGCGATGTAATCGCCCACCATGCTGTAGTAGGCGTCGCGGTTCTCCTTTTGCAGCGCCGCCTCCTTGGCGAGGAAATCGTTGTATTGCATCTCACTCGCGGGCTTGGCCACGAGCGGCTTGTCGCGCGGCTCCACCGACGAGGCAAAGACGCCATGCAGCGCATAATAATCCTCCGTGGGAATCGGGTCGAACATGTGGTCGTGGCACCGCGCACACGTCACCGTCAGCCCCAACAGCCCCTTCGTCACCACATCGATCCGGTCGTTGATCTCATCGTTCCGATTCCGGAACCGCTGGCCCACCGTGAGAAAGCCGAGCCCCGCGAGCCGCTGGTCGCCGTCCTGGATTCCGGGAATCCGGTCCGCCGCCAGTTGCTCCACGGCAAACTGGTTGTAAGGCTTGTCCGTGTTGAGCGATTGGATGACGTAGTCGCGATACGCCCACGCGTGCGCGTAGCGGTATTCCTCGCGGTTATTGCGCTCGCCCCCGGTCGTGTCCGAGTAGCGCGCCGTGTCCAGCCAGTGGCGACCCCAGCGCTCGCCGTAGTGCGGCGAGGCCAGCAGCCGATCCACCACCTTCTCCCACGCATTCGGCGCGGTATCGAAAACAAAAGCCATCACCTCCTGCGGCGTCGGCGGCAGCCCCGCCAAATCATACGTCACCCGGCGAATCAGCGCCTCCTTCGTGGCCGGCCCATTCGGCGTCATCGCCTGCGACTCCAGCTTCGCCAGCACAAAGGCATCCACCGCATTCTTCGCCCACCCCTTCGTCTTCACCGCCGGCTCGGAAAATTCTGCCAGAGGTTGGTAGGCCCAGTGCAGCTTCGCATTGTCATTCAGCCCGCTCAGCTTCGCGATCTTCGCATTCGCCGCCGCCAGCCGCGGGTCCGGCGCACCCCGCTGCACCCACTCCGTCAGCGAAGCGATATCCTTGTCCGAAAGCTTCCCCCCGAGATCCTTCGGCGGCATCGCCAAATCCGGGTCGCCATGCCCGATGGCCTTGATCAGCAAACTCCCCGCCGGATCCCCCGGTTTCAAAATCGCCCCACTATCGCCCCCCTTCAGCACCCCATCCCGTGTATCCAACGTGAGCCCCCCCTTGCTCTTCCCCTTCTCCACGCTGTGACACTTGTAGCAATTCTCCGCCAAAATCGGCCGAATCTTCCCCTCGAAGAACTCGAGATCCGCCTTAGCGATCTCCGCAGCAAACGCGGAGCCCGCGAGCAAAGCGCTGCTTGCCAGCAAGATGGGACGAAAACCGACGGGATAGGAGCGAACGGGGTGGTTCATAGGCGTGGTGGCTACAGAGTATATAGCGCCGGGAGGGGGGTCTTAGGACGGCGGGTGGGCATTTAAGATTTAGGATTTAAGATTTAAGAATTGCTGGCGAGGGATGGGGGTGCCGGGTGGTTTTCGATGCGGGGTGGGACCTATAGGGCGGATAGGAGCTATGGGTCGTGATTATCGGCGATAACGGCGATCGGTTGGTTGGGTCGGGTGTTTCACTGGGTTTCGGGGGTTTTTGCGCATTTTG
>JAYUWZ010000254.1:0-1891 GCA_043753265.1 Verrucomicrobiaceae bacterium | reverse complement strand
GCTGAAGGGATCCTCAAACGACTCCTGAATATCCTTGGGAGTCAGGGCGTGAAGGTCAAAAGGGGCGTCGAGCCAGTCAAATTCCATGGGCTATGATTGGCGCTGAATGAGTTCCACCTCGTAGCCCTCCGGGGCGTCCACAAAGGCGATGATGCTGCCCGAGCCCGTCGGCGTCGGCCCATCGGAAAGCGGGTAGCCTTTCGAGGCCGAGTGCTTCGCAAACGCTTCCAGATCCTCGACCTCAAATGCGAGATGCGTAAGGTCGGGGCCTACAATCACAGGGCCGCTCTCGGCAAATTCGCAGATTTCGATGAGTTCCTCGCTCTCGGGAGCCTTGAGGAAGACGAGCTTGGAGCCTCGGGGGGACTGCTTGCGATCCACCTCTTCGAGGCCGAGTACGTCGCGATAGAAGGCGATTGTTTTTTCCAAATCGACTACGCGGTAACGGGTATGAAGGAGTTTTTTGACCATCGGAATGACAGGCACCATACCCCTTATCGCCAGCCCCGCCATGGGGGGCAACGGAAATCTCCCGGGGAGGACACTAGCGGACGTGATGAAGAGTGGGTGCGGATAGAAAAGCAAAACGGCTCAAACGTGCAGAAGATGGATATGTTGCGTTCGAAGGGGTATTGGGTAGCGCGGGCGCCCCGCCCGCAGCCAGAGGCGCCCCGCCTCTGGCATCGCGGACGCCGCACACTCATCCGCTTTAGATCACCCGCCACCAGAATCAGAGTGGAACCCAGCGAAAACACCCGCTAAAACCACCGGCACCCTTGCAAGCGCCCAAGTCCATCCTCGTCATCAAACCCAGCTCCCTGGGCGACGTCGTACACACACTGCCTGCCGTGGCGTGTGTGAAGAGAAAGTGGCCGTCTGCCCGCATCACCTGGCTCGTGAACCCCGAGTGGGCGCCGCTCCTGCGCGATAATCCCTACCTGCACGCCGTGGTGGAATTCCCCCGCAAGCAGTTCCGCGGCATCTTCGGCTGGACGCGTTTTCCGCAATGGATCCGCGCCCTCCGCGAGCGCGTGCAGCCCGACATGGTGCTCGATTTCCAGGGCCTGCTCCGCAGCGCGCTTATCGGCTGGCGCAGCAAGGGCGACACCTGGGGCACATCGGACTCCCGCGAGTGCGCCCGCTTTTTTCACAATCACATCGTGAAGGTGCCTCCGCGCAAGGAGCCGGTCCACGCCGTGCAGCGGACGCTGCTCCTCGCCGCCGCCCTCGGCTGCGACACCACCAAACCCATGGAATGGCCGCTCCCCTCGGGCGGCCCGCCGGAGACACCAGTACCCTCGCGGTTCGTGCTGCTCCACCCCTTTTCGCGCGGCAAGGGAAAATCGCTCACCGCTGCCGAGGTCGCCCAGTTTTGCAAGGCCCTCGCACCCACCCCGGTAGTGATCGTGGGCGGCGCAGGAAAACTCGCCGCCGCCCCCAACTCCGTGGACCTGCTTGGCAAGACCACGCTCCCGCAGCTCTGCTGGCTCATCCGCCGCGCCGATTTCGTGGTCAGCGTCGATAGCGGTCCCTCCCACATCGCCGCCGCGCTGACGGACCGCCTCCTCGCCATCCACACATGGAGCGACCCCCGCCAGGTAGGCCCCTGCCAGCCCTCTGCATGGGTGTGGAAAGATGGTCTCATCGGCCGCATGAGCGAGTTCCCAGAGGGCACACCATGCGAGCGGGGGGCGATTGGGGAGTGGGTGGCGGCGAAGACAAAATAACCGCCCCGAATGTGAAAGCGCCTATCCAAGCGTGAGCGCCGCGCACTGGGAGCGCCGATGTCCTCAATCGGCCACCTCATAGCGCGAAGCGCCTAGCTAATGAACCGCACTATCTCGGAATAACGCGTCTTTCCATCCATGCACTACTCCATCGCCAGTCCCCA
>JAYUWZ010000253.1:0-4284 GCA_043753265.1 Verrucomicrobiaceae bacterium | reverse complement strand
CCGTACTGAGTTCGTTTACTTCTCCCGGTGTCTTTGCCCAGTATCCGTCTGAGGATGGCGGCGGCGTCACCCAATTCACCAGCACCAATCAAAATGTAAACAATGCCTGGCTGGCGCACCCCACGTTTCCTGTCAGCCGCTTTGCCCGCGTAGACCTCCCTGCATTCGCCTCAGGTGACCGTGTGGGATTTGCCGCCCAGCTCGATGATCAATTCGATTCGTATATCCCCAGCGACGGCATCTTTCTTGGCGCTCCACGTCCCGGTCCGTTCGATCCCACGCAAAGTCCCATCCTTCGGGATTACCAGCCTGTGGCGCTCTCCGGCGATCCCGCCGCAGGGATTGAGGGCGCTTCCTTCCGCTCTTTTTTGGCTCCCGTCATTTCCGGCAACTCGGTGGTCTTCCAGGCCAAGCTGGCCGGCGAGGGCATCACCAGCGGCAACGATACGGCACTCTGGCTGCAACAAGACTCCGAGCTCCCCACGCTCCTCGCGAGGGAGGGCAGTCCCGCCGCAGGCCTTCCTGCCGGGCTGGCTTGGCGCGACTTCACTTCGCTTGCGGTGAGCGACGGCGCTGCGCCGTTTGCCTATCCGCTCTTTACCGCCACCCTCCGCCGGGCCACTGCAAAGGCTCCAGCCTGGAACCGCGGGCTATGGGCTGTGGATTTCAGCGGCACCCTGCGGCCAATCCTTCACCCGACCCTTGCTGTCGTGCCCGGTTTTGAGTTGCGGCATTTCGACGTCCTTGAACCGACGGCCGATTCCCCCAGTCCCAGCTACAATCACCGCGGCGAAATCGTCTGGCGCGGCACTTCCACCCGCGCTCATACCGGCCTGTTCAAGACGCTTCTCCAGGCACCTGTTCCGTAGTATGGCAGGAGGTCCACTTTCCCGTGTTTCTTCATTTCCCCGGGGCGGGTCTGGGGGTATAGGCATGCGCAGAGTATGGATGTCCCCGGCGCCAGCATCGCCAGCAGAAGCAATGACAACGCGCCTCTCCGCGTGTTCATCAGCTATGCGCATGATGATGGGGAACTGAAGCGCGTTTTTGACAAGAGCCTGAAGGTCCTCCAGCGGCAGGGGCTCATCGCGGCGTGGTCGGATGCCGAATTGCTCGGGGGCGAGGCGTATGAGCACGCCATCGCGGAACAGATGAAGCAATCGCAGGTGCTTATCTTCATGGTGAGCAATAGCTTACTGGCCTCCGACTTCATCCAGAACAAGGAGGTCCCTCTCGCCATGCATCTGAAGAGCGAGGGGCGCTCCATCATTGTGCCCGTGGTGCTGCGCGACACGCCCGGCTGGGAAAGTGAGAAGTGGGCACTCGGCATTCACGCCCTGCCCAGCAAGGTCAAACCCGTGGACGAATGGGAGACGCCGGAGCGCGCCTTTGCCGATGTGGAGCGCGAGTTGCGCAAGATGCTCCCGGGCATCCCGCGTCTGCTGGCGGATGTGCGGAGGCAGGCACAGCGCGCGCAGGAGCAGGTATGGGAGGCGGCATCCCCAGAGCAGACTGCCCAAGAGTCCACAGAAGCCCCGGACACCGGGCCCGCTGCACCCCGCCCAAGGCAGGAGCCCCCCACCCCAGTGCCGCCGCAGGTTCCGCCGCTCGCGGCAAGGATCCTCGGGGTTGTTGCAATCATTGGCATGACCGCGTGGGCCTTTTGGCCCAAGCCCCCGGTCGTGAAGGACCCGGTGGTGCCCGCCCCTTCGCCGGTTGTCTCCAGCACTTCCCTCACGCCTCCTGCTCCAGCAATTGTTCCGATGCCGAGCATCAAACCCGAGGGCATGGATTGGGCGGAATACTTCGCCATGGAATCGTTTAAGAAAAGGCACGGATTCAAAGGCACTGGTACCGACACCAACACCTTGTCTCCCGAGCTGAGCAAGGAGGTCACCCGCAGCCTGCTTGCCAAGGCTGGCGGTGTCGTGCCCGATGCCATCACCAAGGCGACTCCTTACATCCTTCCCGACCTCGGCATGAAGTTCGTGCCGGTTGCCATCACCGGCGAAAAATCCCCCCGCACGGTTTACTTTTCCATCTGGGAGACCCGGGTGCGCGACTACCAGATCTTTGTGAGGGAAGGGAGCGCCTACCTCAATGCGGCACCGCCCAGCGCGGATGGGCTCACTGTGGAGAGCGCGCCCTCCGACCAGTATGGGTGGAGGGATGCGGGGGGCTACTGGGGCGATGCCCGGTTCCCTCCCAGCGTGGGCTACGCACTCCCTGAAAACCAGCACCCCGTCGTCTGCGTCAGCTTTCACGATGCCTCCGCCTTTTGCGAGTGGCTGACGGCCCGCGAGCGCACCAGCGGACGCCTGCCTGCTGGCTGGAGCTACCGCCTGCCCACCGACCATGAATGGAGCTGCGCCGTCGGCCTCGCGGAAGACGCCGCCCAGCCGCTGTCGACAAAGCAGACTCCACCCGGAATCACCGCCATCTTTCCGTGGAGCAACGGCAAACCCGTGGGCTTCTTCGCCCACTCCATCCAGGGCAACTACGCCGGGGAGGAATCCCGGGTGCTCCCCACGCAATCGACGCAGTGGCCCATCAACGACGGGTATAAGGATCCCTACCCGCGCACCGCCCCGGTCGGCTCCTTTCCCCCAAACTTCCTTGGCATTTACGACCTCGGGGGCAATGCCGGCGAATGGTGCAGCACCCTGGCCAGCGACGGCAGAGCGCGCATCACGCGCGGAGGGTCCTGGGCCTCGAGCGGTCCAGTCTCCCTCGCGGCAAACGGGCGCTCCTCCACCGAGCCCACGCGACGCATTGATTACGACGGCTTTCGGGTCGTGCTGAGCCCGAAGTAATTTTCGAAATCCATTTGGGGCGACGATGGAACAACGAGATGACTAATGACCAAGCTGTGTCGTGAGAAGCCCGGAAGTATAGACCCTATTGGGAACTCACGCCAAGACATGGAGAAAGCATCCCAGAGGGTCCGGCAGTTAGTGCAAAATGCCAGTTAGCCTAAAAAATATTCAGATGTTCGTGTTATCAAATGCATTTATGAACGGCCAAAAAATACTGGCTTGTCATTCTTAACAATGGTTTGTATTCCACACAGTATGTCCCCCGATAGCACCCCACCACTCCGAAACATTCGCAAAACCCTTTCGGCATCAAAGGTGCCCCCAGTTAAACAGCAAGACAGCACGGGCGATGAAACACCCTTGCCTCAAGTCAGCCACAAACTCGGATTGGCCCTGTCAGGCGGTGGATTCCGCGCAACACTTTTCCATCTCGGTGTTGTTCGTGCCATGGCGGAAGCCGGAGTGCTGTCCAAAGTCACTCACATAGCGTCCGTGTCTGGAGGCAGCGTGCTTGGCGCTCACCTGGCGCTCAACTGGAAAGATTACTCAGCTTCCTCGGACGCCTATGCACGCGCCCACGAAGCCCCAGCCAGCGAGGCCGCGGAAGAAATTCGAAAGGCCGCCGAGTTGTTCGAAGACGCATCGAAAGACTTACTCGCTCTCATAGACAGTGATATCCGAAAGCGGATCCTACGCCGTCTGCCGATAAAGCTGCTTTCAAGCGCCATTGCCAACATCCTTCGCTCGACATTCGGATGGATTTTTGGAGAAAGATTTAGGGGATACTTGGAATCCTTTTCAGAGAAACGACGAATCGTGGAGCAACTTGAGGATCATTTCGAGGTATTATACGGAGACAAGAAGCTTTGCGATTTGCCCAGTACTCCACACCTTTCCATTCTCGCGACGGAAGTCGCGACCATGAAGCATGCGCGGTTCACCCGGAAGGGTTTTTCACATGAGTTGCAGGAGGCGGTTGGAGACGACATTCTTACGGTGGCGAGAAGTGTTGCCGCGTCGGCTGCCTTTCCAGCCATGTTTCCGCCCATTCGGCTCTGGGGCAAAATATTCAGATTTCAAAATTCTCTCGATTGTTTTGTCACCGATGCGGGGGTTTACGACAACCTTGGGATTAGCGAGTTCAAGCGCAAGAGTTCTGGCAAGGACGCCAGTTCTGGCAAGGACGCCAGTTCTGGCAAAGACGCCAGTTCTGGCAAAGACGACAGATCTGACAAGGACAAGCCCCATACCGATACCGTGATGGTCTCAGATGCTACCGCTACTTCTGAATGGGATGGCATCAAACGCCCAGGGCTGCTCACAAACCTTCTGCGCAGCATCGACATTATGCAGCAACGCACCGCATACATGCAACGGGAGGAGGTGAACTTGCCTCAGCGGGATGCGCGGCGGGGAAGCGCGGCTCCCGGTACAGATACCCGGGAGGAGTTCATTCTTTTTGACATTG
>JAYUWZ010000252.1:0-1894 GCA_043753265.1 Verrucomicrobiaceae bacterium | reverse complement strand
TCGCGGTGGCCGACATCGACAAAGACGGGCGGGTGGATTTGGTCGTAGGACAGAATGGAACAGAAACAAAGTTGTTCAGGAACAAACACGGACGAGCGCAGTGAAGGCTTTCTACCGACCCGTTTTCCAACGATCTTCGGCACCCGCGACCTGAGACTGACTCATCCGGAGCCCCCTCCCCCACCCTCCTGCCATCCAAACCCTGAGTTGTGGAAGGTCGCAGGATGCGTTTTGTTTACTTGGTGACGCTTTTGATGGGTCGCAACGATGAAGCGCAATCAGTTAAACCAAGTTCTCGAACCGAACTATTTCTTCTGGGCGACTGGAATAGAGGATACCTTCATTACTGCTCCTGACCGGGTTACTGGCCGCACCCTCGACGAGTATGAATTAACCCAGCATTACGATCAATGGCGCGAGGATATAGCGCTGATGCGAGAGATCGGAGTGACTCACGCGCGGTACGGGATTCCGTGGCACAGAATCAACCCGCAGGCGAATTCATGGAACTGGGAGTTCGCGGATAAGACGCTCGACCACATGCTGGAGCTGGGGATCGAGCCTATCGTCGATCTGGTCCATTACGGGTTGCCGGAATGGATCGACCAGGCGTGGCTGAATCCAGATTTGCCCAAATACATGGCAGAGTATGCGCATCGGGCGGCGGATCGATTCAAGGGGCGCATCCATCTTTGGACGCCGTTGAATGAGCCCAGGGTGACGGCGTGGTATTGCGGCAAGCTCGGATGGTGGCCCCCGAATCTAAAGGGTTGGCGGGGCTTTTTGCGGGTGATGATGGGGGTCTGCCGGGGGATGGTTACGACGACGAAAGCACTGCTGGACGCTGATGAAGAGAATGTGGTGGTGCAGGTGGATGCAACTGATTTGTATGAATCGGCAGACATGACGCTGCAGGACGAAGTTTTTCGACGGCAGGAAATCGTTTTTCTGGCGTTGGATCTGGTGAGTGGACGTGTGCTGCCAGGTCATTCAATGCATGAGTGGCTATTGAAGCATGGAGTCACGGACGAGGATCTGAGTTGGTTTCAGGAGAACGCGATCGAGCTGGATGTGATCGGGATCAATCTTTATCCGCTGTTTTCCCAGAAAGTCTTAACTCGTTCGCCGCATGTGCGGATCAAGATGCCGTATGCGGGAGGCGAGATTGTGGAGCGGTTGGCAAAGGCTTACTACGCACGCTATCAGGTGCCGATCTTTATTTCGGAAACGGCTTCCCTTGGAACGGTAAAGCGAAGGAGCGAATGGTTGCGCGACTCCGTGGCCTCGACGCGCCGGGCTCGAGAGCAAGGCATACCCCTGGTGGGCTACACCTGGTGGCCGTTGTTCGCGCTGGTGACGTGGGCGTATCGGCAGGGAACACATCCGCCCGCATATTATCTGAAGCAGATGGGATTGTGGAATCTTAAGGCGGACGCGACGCAAAATTTGGAGCGGGTGCGCACGCGGTTGGTGGATGAATTTCGAACTCTGGCTGACGGTGGTGCCTTTGCAGTGGGACCGCTTTTGAACAGGGTTCCAGACGAAAGGATGGAACATGTTTAAAAGCTTCTTTTTTGCCGGATTCGAATGCGCGACCGGTTACAACGCGATTGGCGAATGGATAGACCAGGTGAGCGCCACGCATCATGACCAGCATGCCGAGGCGGATTACAAACTGCTGCATGATGTCGGAATCTTTGCGGCTCGCGAAGCGATTCGCTGGCCGCTGGTGGACCGACGCGGCAAGCATGACTTCAGTTCTGTAGAACCGTTCCTCGAGGCGAGCGCCAAGTATGAAATCGAAGTGATCTGGGATCTGTTTCACTATGGTTACCCGGATGACCTCGATCCCTTCTCCGAAGATTTCCCGAAGCGATTCGCGGATTATTGCTAC
>JAYUWZ010000251.1:0-4291 GCA_043753265.1 Verrucomicrobiaceae bacterium | reverse complement strand
CCGCCCGGGATGGTCGAGGAAGGGTGCGTGCCGCGATTCGCCATCTTTGGCAGCGAGGAGCCGCCGGAGCCGGGCACGCCGCCGCCGCAGGACTGGGTGGACGCGCCGCAATTCCTGCCACTGGAGGAGAGCGATTACTTTGAAGCCCTGCACAATGGCATGGCGACGACGCCGGAGAAGGAGATCGAACTGCGCATTCACGCGTGGTGGCGGGGGAATGACCGCTGGCGGGCGGAAGAGAGCCCTGGGCGCCATGCCACCAAGGGTGACGCGGTGGAAAACCTCCATCGCATCGTGGCACTGACGGAGGAGGGCGACCATGAACTGGTGCTGTTTCGCGCGGAAGCCCTGCGGCAGCTTGGGAGATTCGACGAGGCGGAGGAGACGCTCTATGGCCTGTGCAGCGACTACGCGCTGGCGCGGGAAAAGATGATGATACTGCTGAGGGAGCGATCGAGGGATCTGGATATCATGTTTGCGTAGGGTGCCTATGCCAGAATCGGCTTAATCACATGCCCATGGACATCCGTGAGCCGGAAATCGCGGCCTCCGTAGCGGTAGGTGAGTTGCTCGTGATCGAACCCTAGGAGATGCAGCACCGTGGCGTAGAAATCGTAGATGCTCGCCACATTTTCCACCGCGTGGTAGCCGAGGTCATCCGTCGCGCCGTACGTCGTGCCTCCACGAATCCCGCCCCCCGCGAGCCACACGCTGAATCCCGTGGGATTGTGATCCCGTCCATCGCTGCCTTGCGAGAAAGGGGTGCGGCCAAATTCGCCAGCCCACATGATGAGCGTGCTCTCCCACAGCCCCCGCGCCTTCAGGTCGCGGATGAGCCCCGCGAGGGGCTGGTCCACCTGGCGCGCCATGGCACCGTGGCCCTTTGCGAGGTCGCCGTGCTGATCCCATGGGTTCGGCGCGTTGCCCGCGCCGATGTTTGCATTCAGGCAGCTCAGCTCCACAAAGCGCACACCGCGCTCGATGAGACGCCGCGCCACGAGGCATTGCCGTGCGTAGCCGGAGGTGAGCTTGTCCTGCGAATCCAGCCCATACAGCCGCTTTGTCGCCTCCGTCTCGCCGCGCAGATCGGTAAGCTCGGGTACCGCGGCCTGCATGCGATACGCCGTTTCGTAATTGCGGATCGCCGCCTCCACCTGCGGGTCGCTGGTGGTGCGGGCAAAGGGTGCGTCGAGCTTCGCTACAAATTCCAGGCGCTTGCGCTGCGCGGCATCTGCCTCGCGCGGGCGGATGTTTGGGAGCGCCTCGTCGCCATCCACATTCAACACACTGGCCTGGTGCTGCGCGGGCAGAAAGCCGCTGCTGAAAAGTCCCACGCCGCCATGTGGCACCGAGGCCCCGCCGCTCTGCAGCACGACAAAGGAGGGCAGGTTTTCGTTCAGCGAGCCGAGCCCGTAGCTGGCCCAGGCACCCGCACTCGGGTGGCCCATGAAAGGCATGCCGGTGTGAAACGCGTAGTTCCCCTGCGCATGCTCGCTCACCCGCGTGGTCATCGAGCGGATGATTGCGAGGTCGTCCACCAAGTCCGCGAGATGCGGAAACATGTCCGTGCACACGATACCGCTCTGCCCGCGAGGCTTGGCAGCCCACGGCGAGCGCATGATGTTGCCGACGTTGTTAAACATCGTGGGCTTCACCGGCACGGGCATGGGCTGGCCGTGCCGCTTATCGAGTTCCGGCTTCGGGTCCCACGAGTCCACGTGCGACACGCCGCCGCTCATGTATGCAAAGATGACCTGCTTCACCTTCGGCGCAAACTGCGGTCCCTGCCTCGGCCCCGCCTTAGCCGCAGCAGCAGCAGCCTGGGACTTGCCTGCCAGCAGCGAGGCAAGCGCGAGCGATCCAAACCCAAGGGAGCACTGACGGAGCATCTGGCGGCGAGGAATCATGGCGATGCCACTATTAACCCGCTAATTCAGAATATCAAAGCCCCGGACCGTGAAGGCCGGGATGGGGCGGGTGTCCACTTTCTTGATGTGCGACTTCAAATCGCTCTCCGCGATGGCCTCCAGAAAGGCTTCCACCTCGTCCTCCTCGCCGCAGGCCTGCAATTCCACGCGGCCATCCGGCAGATTGCGCACCCAGCCCGTCACGTCGTAGCCGCGCGCGATATTCTTTGTGCTCCAGCGAAAGCCCACACCCTGCACCCGGCCCTCGTAAAATACATGGCGGGCGGTCACTCCTTCACCTCCTGGTGGCGCAGGAAATCCGCAGCCACCTCGGGCCACACGCCATTCACATGCGAGCCCGTGGCCATTGCAAATCCGGCCGTGGGATGGAGTCTTGGGGTGATGGTCGCGTGCCAGCGGAAGTCCTCCTCGATGCTCGGCCACTCGCTGCCATGCTGCGGTCGCGAGGGCGCGGTGGTGAGTGCAAAGTGCCACGCGGGCTGGTCGAGCGCCTTGTTCAGCCGCGCCAGCGCCACGCGCACAATCTCGGCAAACTGCACCAGCTCGTCGTGGTTGGAATGATGGAAATCCGGCGACTGGCGCTTGGGCCAGATGGCCATCTCAAAAGGAGCCTTCGCCGCATACGGGCAGAAGAGCACGAAGTCCGCATTCTCATGGATGATCCGCGAGGCCGCCCTCTTTTCAGTGGCGAGGATATCGGCGAAAAGCGAATGCCCCTTCGTCGCAAAATAAGCGCGCGCCGAGTCGAGCTTGTGCCGCAGCGTGGCTGGGATTACAGCCATCGCGAAAAGCTGGCTGGTGCTGTGGTCGATGGTCTGCCCGGCAGCCCGCCCGGTATCCTTCACCACGCAAAAACTGCGAAGCCGGAAATCACGCGTGAGATCCTCAATGCGCACCCGCCAGGCCGTGAAGACCTTCGCCATGTCGTTGACAGAGAGCTCTTCAAAACGGCAGTCCCCCGGATCCTCGATGACGATCTCGTGTGCGCCCACACCATCGAGCCGCTCGTATACGCCTTCGTGGTGGTGCAGATTGCTTCCCTCCACGCGCAGCACGGGTGCCCGATTGGGAATCACCCGCACCTGCCAGCTCTGCGTACCGCCTTCGTGGTGCAGCGCATGCGGCGCATAGCGCTCCAGCCCCGCGAGAAACGGGCTGCCAGCCAGTGCGTCATCCGTCACCGGCCCAAATGCAGGCGGCAACGCGCGGCTCTCACTAAAAATCGTCCACTCCCGTGTGAGTGGGTCCATGCGCCATTCAGTCTTGTCCATCCAATCACCCTATCGGAAGGACTGCCCGGGAGGCGAGCGCGTTCGTTGCCTTCGCTTTCAGCGAATTTTCGCACTCAATCTTTGGGGTGAGAAGAGGTATCCGGCGCAGGCGGCTGCAACACCTCCGATGAGATAGAAAAGGATAGGCTTCACCACTCCCACCGGCGGAGAAGCTCCAAAGAGAAATATGCCAGCACCCATGGGGCAGGAAGCGATTGCGCCGTAACAGAAGAACACCACAGGGCGATACCAGAGTTCTGCAGCAATGACGGTGAAGAAAGGGACAAGGGCAACAGTCAAAATGATCACGAGGCTGAACCACGAGTTATGAGAGGATGGGTTGGTAACCAATCCGCCCATCAGGAACGGCAACCACGCTGCCACTGTGCCGGAGACAAGCAGCAGGACAGAAAATAAGGTGAGGTAAGGACTTGGTTTGGGGAGCACTGTGTCTTTACCACTCATGCCATCGTTTCCGAAGCGTGCCTCCCAAATGTCTGTTATCCATCAAGCAATGAGATGCCCCAGTTACCATTGCGTTTCGAATTTACGGTGGCGCGAAGCGCCTTTTAAAAACAGTCATCCTGAGCGAGGAACGAGCCGAAGGACCTCACTTCGTCGCGGTGTGCGCGCGGGTGGCAGAACCTCACCTCGTCCTTAAACCTCCCATTTTACAAAAGACCCACCCTACTGCCCCTGCGAATTCTTCGGCGGCCGCTCTTTCTCCAGCCGCTCGCTCAGCCACTGCTTGATCATGCTCTGGTAATTCAGGTACCGCTCACGCGCGATGCGCTTGATGCGCGCCAGCATGCGCGGGTCAAAGCGCAGGGTGATGGTCGTGCTCTCGCGGTTGTCGATCTTTTGGAGCGACTGGTTCATCAGCCGCGGGTCGAGCCGGGCACCTTTCCAGAATTCCGCCTCGTCTTCCTCGTTCTCGAAGCGCGGCACGTCCTTCCATGTGGAGATCGCTTTCATCGTTAGCTCAGGTCGTCTTTCTTCCGCTGGTAAAAATTTTCCTCCTCGGGGGCCATTTCACGGGAGCAAATCACGCGGATGCGCTTTCCGTCCGTCCAGAAAATGGAGAACACCGAG
>JAYUWZ010000250.1:0-1896 GCA_043753265.1 Verrucomicrobiaceae bacterium | reverse complement strand
CAAAAACTACGCCAAGCGGCCGTGCGGATTTTCCCCGCCTTCCTGCTTTCCTACTAAGCAAAAAAGGAAAACGCAGCCCATCCCACTCCTCCCCCTGTATGCTTCGCGCCCTTCGAGGCCTTCGCGGTTTCTACCCTTGGCGCCCTCGCGGTTAAATTCCGCGTCCCCTCTAATAACAGGGATTTCAGTCCAGAAAAGGGGCGCTGGGGCGTTTACATGATGAAGTCTTTCCGTATCACCTTCACCATGCCACAGTAATCTTCCCTGGAACCACCGATGCCACAGGCACCCACCTCGAATCCCAGCACCACCCAGCAAACGCAGTCCAAACGACCCGCGTTTTCCACCGTGTCGGTGCTGGTCATCCTCTTCCTGGCGGCGACCACGGCGACGTTTGCGATTCTGGCCTCGGCGTACCGGCAGCGTGCCCGCGAGGCGGAGGCGCGCGTGTCGGTGCCGGGGTGGCCCAATCTGCGTGAGCGTCTGGACAAGGCCACAAAGGTGACTCCAAACGAACGTAAGTATCTGGATTCCCTGGCGGACCGCTACGGCTTCCGGAAGCTGCGAATCTGGACGCTGGATGATGCCATCAAGCTCATGGCGCGCATGAACCAGGAGGTGAACGAGCTTTCGCCAGCGAGCTATAGCGCAGCGCGCACGCCGTGGCTGCTGCCCATGCCCGGGACACAACGCGGTCGCATGCTGGAGCAGGCGCAATCGCTGCCGTTCGACATGCGCAGTGGCAGCGTTGAGCTGCCTGGAAAATTGACGCGCTACCAATACACAATCACCAATGACTCCGCCGCGCCCGCGCCGATGCCGATCCTGTATAAGGATGTGCGTTGGGACACGGCTGAGGCGGTGCTTGAGACGAGCGGGCTGCGGGCGATTCCCGACGAGCTGGACAAGGCGATTGCCATCTGGCGATTCGTGGCCACCCACCGTGTGCATGGCCAGCCGGTGACGGAGGGCCCGGAGGAGCACGACCTCATCAAATTCCTCGCCTGCCACGGATACGGGTTTTGCGACGACAGCGCCCAGGCGGTTGCCGCGCTGGCTGATGGCTGTGGCCTGAAGGTGCGCATTCGCGGGTTGAATGGCCACGTGGTTCCCGAGGTGTTTGCCGCGGGAAAATGGCGCATGCTAGATGCCGATTTTGCCGTGTATTTTCACTCGGCTGATAACCCTCGCGAGGTGCTCGGCATCGATGAGTTGGAAAAGGACCGTACTGCATTTGCCCACGCCGTTTCGCTCGGTGCTGCGGGCCCCTGGGATGGGGGCTACGCCGCGCCTTTTTTGAGCCGCGACGACAATCGCGAATGGCCGCTGGACCATCAGCGCCGCCACGCCATCGCCCACATCCTTGCACCTGGGGAAAGTGTGACGTTTTCCAATTTCAACTGGGGCCGCTACTTTGTGGGTGCCTTCCCCAACAAGCCGCCGCGTTTTTACAACGGCACGTTCGACCGCCCTCTCAAGGCCTGCGATTTCCAGGCCGCCGACGGTGTAAAGGTGCGCACGGAGGGCACGGTCATCATCATCGAAAACACCACGGGCATCCAGCTTGGGTGCGCGGGCCAGTTCCAGTTTCCCTTTCCCATCGTGGGTGGTCGCATCACCGGGCTCCCGTCGGGGATCACCGTCGACATGCTCGACGGCGAGCACCGCGCCTTTCTCCGCGCCGGGCCCGATCCTTTGCTGGAAAGCGGGCTGGCCCAGCTCTCACCGACGCCCACGTATGCCTTCACGCTGCGCCTTATGGTCGCGCCCGGACGCACCGTGCGAATCGAAAAACCACTCCGCCTCGTTGCCGATTTTCAATTCGCCGAGTTTGCCCTGCTCAAGCTCCAGCCTGGGCAGAACGCGTTTCAATTCCACGGCATCCCGGAAGGATTG
>JAYUWZ010000249.1:0-4293 GCA_043753265.1 Verrucomicrobiaceae bacterium | reverse complement strand
GGCGGTCATTCTCGCGGGGGATTTCAATGAGGGGTCGCATCTGGATTGGACCGAGAAGGCGAAAGATTTCGCCGGGCACTACGGAGCAGTGCTGCCGTGGGACAACAGCATCGCCCTCGAAAAAGCGGGCTTTCGCGATGCATGGCGCGCGGTGTTTCCCGATGAAGTAACCCACCCCGGCTTCACGTGGCCCGCGACTGCATTTGGAAAAAAGACGACGAGCTGGGCACCGAAGTCCGACGAACGCGACCGCATTGATTTTATCTATCACTCCACGGAAAGCGGTCTGCGGCCACTGAACGCGTGGATTGTAGGCCCGCGCACGTGCTTCATCGGCGAGGGCAAGGTGGAGGATCCCGGCGAAGACTCGTATCTCAGCGCGGACCTTCCATGGCCATCCGACCATCGGGGCGTGCTGGTGGAGTTTGGGCTCGATCAGTCGAAGTGAAGTGCTGAATCCCCATAAGACGGCGGCGTGCTTGCATGACTAATAGACGACAAGCTCAGAGATGGTTTTGAACTTACACCCCGACCCACTTTCCATGCTATTCCGTATCCTTGCCGTCCTTCTAGTCATCTGTTTCGCAGCTCTCGCTGCGGATGCCCAAAAAACCCAGCCCGTCGAGACGGACACCCGCCTGCAGTCTGATGGAAAAGGGTGGCGCCTAGACAAGGCGAAAGCGACCGACTCAGCGCTGCCTCGTGTACTGCTCATCGGCGACTCAATCCTGAACGGATACGCCAAGGCCGCCATGGCTGGGCTGGAGGGCAAAGCCTACGTGGACCTGTGGGTGAATCCGTATTGCCAGTCAGAGCATCTGAACAAGCTCCTCGGCGACGTGCTGACCAATGGCCCTTACGATGTAGTGCACTTCAACATGGGGCTGCACGGCTGGCAGAAGGGGCGCATAAAGGAGGGAATGTTTGAACCGCTGACGAAGGCATATGTGGAGGTGATTCGAGCAAAATGGCCAAAGGCGAAAATCATCTGGGCGAGTTCCACGCCCGTCACTGTGAAAGGCAAACCCACGGAGCTGGATGCCGAGATCAACCCAGTGATCATGGAGCACAATCGCAGGGCGGCAAAAGTGATGGCGGAGACGCATGTCCCGGTGAACGATTTTTACGCGCTGCTCGCGGGAAAACTGGACATGGCGCGGGGCGATCAATTTCACTGGAAGCCCGAAGCATACAAGATTCTCTCGGATACCGTGGTGGAATCCGTGCTAAGGGAAATTGGACCGAGATAAGATGATCAAACGCGCACTCTTAGCCACTTTGCTTTGCGTCATAGCCGTCATGGTGTCCATCGACGGATTCTCTTCATGGCGCAATGATCCTGCGCGACACCATCCACTCGTCGAAGGCACGATCCTGAGCCACGAAGTGCGGTTGGACTACAAACGCTGGAAGGAGGGGGTAAAGGAGGTAATGGTCGTGGAGACACGCGCCGGTGTCGCGGATCCAAACTGGCCGGGGCCAGAAGCTCGCGAAGTGCTGGTGCGGGAGTATTTCGATGCGTCCGACGAAGCATACCAATTCGCCACCGCGCATCCCCCGGGAGGAAAGTCAAAGTTCCAAGTGCTTCCCGATGGGCGCGAGGGAATCTGGGCGAGCGGCTCTCCTCTGGGCCTTTTTGCCCGGATTGGCATCGGTATTGTATGTGTGGTCGCAGCGCTATGCGTCGTGTTTCCGGCAACGCTACAGCCGCAGGCGCAGTGTGGTGGAGCCGGGCTGGCCTGCGCTGTATTTCTGGGATGTGGAATTACAATGGCATCGAGCATGTGGCCTGAGTCGTTCAACCATGTCCGCGCCGCTAATTGGCCGCTGGTAAAATATCAATTGCTCGGAAACCGAACCACGGAATCGGGCAAATCGAAAACAGAGCAGATAGCGATACGCTACCAATTTGATGGCAAACATTACACCACGGTGGAGTCGCCAGATGCGTTTGGGAAAGGGAACGAGCACAACACTGGCACCGCTTCCTCTCAATGCAGGATCAATCCTGCAAAGCCATCGCAGGCATTTTTGAGCTGGGGGTGGCGGCTGGGATTGGGATTGGCAGTGTTTCCGGTACCCTTCATCGTGTGTGGTTTGGGCGGCCTGTTGGGCATTACAGTTCCTTCCATGCGTCGCTGGTCTTCAAAACCGGACACAAACACCAGTGCGACGCCATGGGTCAAAGTCGCGGAGGGCGCTTTTTTCCTCGTTTTCGCGGGCTCGATTGTAGGTCTGTTTGTAGTCCTGTGCGCGGAGATGTGGAGGCAAGGGGATTCGATGAAGTGGTTACTTACGCTCGGTCTTGTCCCGTTTGTATTCCTTGTTTTGCGGGACGCGTATGGGTTCTTCCGCGTTTTGGCGAAAGCCATCCGGGGGTGACCAGCAGTCTTTCCTGAGGCATTCTCACTCACTGTGCCGAATTTCACACCGCCGGGGGATTCGCCGACAAGACGACGCCGGGCCGGGGGATAGGCTCGGAGCAATGCTCACCCGATCCCTCTGGCTTCCTTTCCTGCCCCTTGCGCTAATTTCCGCGACGTTGTGCGCGGAACCAAAAGCCACCGCCTATGCCGGGTGGAAGCACAACGGCGCGCTCACGCTCCTGACCACGCCAGACGGAGCGGACCTGCCTGCTGCGGCTGCGCTCGAGAGCTTTCCGGTGCTCGTGCGGCTCAGCGCGGATTGGTTCGATTTCAAACAGGCGAAACCAAGCGGCGAGGATCTGCGCTTTTCCACCCCGATAGGCGAGGCGC
Source organism: Verrucomicrobiaceae bacterium (assembly GCA_043753265.1). Classification (GTDB taxonomy): domain Bacteria; phylum Verrucomicrobiota; class Verrucomicrobiia; order Chthoniobacterales; family Chthoniobacteraceae; genus SXWH01. The sequence goes on along the minus strand of JAYUWZ010000249.1, from coordinate 1,537 downwards.
TGGCGTTTCAGGTGGAGGAGTGGGATGCAGCGAATGGCAGCGCGAGCATCTGGGTGCGCGTTCCGCGGATTACCGGGAATGCGCGGCAGACCATCCACGCGCACTGGGGCAAGGCAGACGCCGCTGGCGAGTCCAACGCGAAGGCCGTGTTCAACGAATCAAACGGCTACCTCAGCGTCTGGCACATGGGCGGGACTGTGGAGGATGCCGTGGGCACGCTGGAGTCGAAGGACGTGGGCACCACGCTGGTCGCGGGCATGATTGGCAAAGCTCGGCATCTGGCGGGGAAGCAGGGCATTTTCTGCGGGGACAAGATTCCCAATTTTCCCACGGCAGACAGCCCGCACAGCACCAGCACATGGTTTCGCGCGGAGCGGCCCAATTCGACGATCATCGGCTGGGGTAATGAGGAAGGCGGGCGCGGGGGCAAGGTGCGCATGCAATTTCGCAGTCCTCCCCATCTGCGCATCGACAGCAATTTCTCCGACGTGAAAGGCGATAGCCGGCTGCCGATGAACGAATGGATCCACGTCACGCACACCTATGCGAGCGGCGACGGAAAAATCTACATCAACGGCAAACTCGATGGCGCGGCAAAGCCGATGCTGACGTTCAAGAGCCCCCTGCGGCTGTGGATTGGCGGCTGGTATAATAACTACGATTTCGTAGGCGACATTGATGAGGTGCGCATTTCGAAAGTGACGCGCTCCGCGGAGTGGGTGCGGCTGGAGTATGAGAACCAAAAAGCTCTGCAAACTCTAGTGGGCCCGATGGTCCGGCCAGGCAGCAGCTTTGCCGTCTCGCCCCCCACCCTCTCGGTCAAAGAGGGTGGCGCTGCGACGCTCACCGCAGAAGCGGGAGGGGCGCAGAAGCTTTACTGGACGCTGCTGCGCGATGGCCGGGAGACTCCGCTCGCGAATGATCGCTTTGCATTCACCTTCGCCCCAGGACGCGTAACCGGCGACGTCGCGGCGACCATCCGGCTGAAGGCAGTGTATGCCGATGGCGTGAAGACGAAGGACATCCCGGTGACCATCACAGAGGCCATCCCGGAACCGGTCTTCACGCTCGGCGCACTAGCCGCGTGGAATGGGCGCGAGCCCATAGAAGTCGTGCCGCAGGTATCGAATCTCGCCGCGTTGAAGGCGGCGGGAGCCGGGGAGTTGAAAGTCGAATGGAGCGCAGGTCCGTTTGCCGTCACGAAGACGTCGGCAGATGGAAAGCTGCTGCTCACCCGCGCGCAGAAAAGCGGAACCCTCACGGTCTCGGCCACCATCAGCAACGGCGGAGCGCCTGCGGCGCAAAGTGCGACGATCGCAGTTACCGAACCGGAGCGCGACACATGGGTACAGCGCATTCCGCAAAAGGACGAGAAGCCGGAGGAAGGGCAGTTTTACACGCGCGACGATCGCAACGTGGGCAGGCTTTTTTACATGGGGAAGCTCGGCGCGCCGGCAAAGGAGGTGTTTCTCAAAGTATACGCAGATGAAAAACTGGTTCGGACCGAGGTCGCAAGGCCGGAGGCGGCAAATGCGTA
>JAYUWZ010000248.1:0-1900 GCA_043753265.1 Verrucomicrobiaceae bacterium | reverse complement strand
CTGCGGATTGAACATCGCGAGGAAAAGATAGATCGCGCCGGCGGCAATCAGCAGGCCCACGACCAGGAAAATGTATAGGAAAATCTTCCCGCCGCCGCGCACGTTCGCGCTGAAAAATATCGACCACGTGATGGCATTCCAAATGCCGGCGAAGATCGCAGCACACCCAAATTTTCCAGCCGGAGTGATACTCGGTTTGAGCTCCACACCTCCAGAGACGGAGCTGGCCGCCTTTGGGCGGTAGGATTGATTCGCCACGGGCACCGCGGGTTTTTTGCGCCCCATCTTACAGCCTCCGTACATGATGCCCAGGCCCACGAGCAGAAAGAGAAGGGGAATCAGCGCGAACCACCGGTCCGGCCCCAACTCTCGCGTCAGCACGGATTGCCATGGCGCGTTCGGGTTCACGTAGCAGATGGACTGTGAGCCCGGCTTGTAGCGGTTCAGAGCCTCCCTCCGCCAGCCTGAGTTGGATGAGGAGCCGCCGGTAAAATTGTAGCGGTCGCCGCGATACTCTTCACCCGCAAAATGGTAGCCATATCGAATCTGCAGCCTGTAAGTGGTGTCACCGTCGCTGTCGCGGCTAGAGGTCACTTTCGCCGTGCGAATCGTGCACGGTGTCTCCTTCCACTCGCCCGCCGAGCGTGCCCGGAACATCGGCTTCACAAACATGAACCAAAGCACGAGTCCTCCCACGAGCGCAAAAACCCCGCCGAATATCAGAAGGAAATAGCGGCCCTGCTTTTCAGAAAGCGAGGAGCGCTCCGAGACCGCGCCGGGCACCTGTTTATCCGACCGCGATATGCCCCGAATTCCCAGGATGCAAGCGCCCACAAAGCCCAGTGGAATCAGAGCAAACAACCCCGTCCAGAGGGACTGCCTTTCAAGCACCGAACTCGAGGGCTTCTGCGCGTCGTAGTAGCACACCGCCCGCGTGTCCTCGGCATGCTTCCGCGCAAAATCCTCCGCATCTTCCGCGTGGGTGAACTTCTCATCCTCAAAGCCCCGTCTCGTCCCCACGTGCTGGGTGCCGTCGACCGAATACGCGTAGCGCAACTCCACATGGTAGTCGTCCGGATTCTCCACCACCCGGCTCTTCAAAATCACACACTCCACCTGCGGCCAGCTCCACGTCTGCGCGCGCTTCCACGTCGCCCACAGCACCACACCGGTGAGAAAAATCGATAGGAGCAGAAATATCCAAAGCATCGCCACGCCGCAGCCCTTGCCGCCCTTCGACTTGTTCGTGATGGTGATATTCAAGCCCCGCCTTGATGACGTACCCGGGGGATAATTGCAATTTTGGGCTTGTGCCAAAATCGCGTCCTGCAAGGCACGACTAAGCCCGCTACCTCACCGAAAACCGATACGTCGTGCTGCTCTTAAACGTCTCCCCCGGCCTCAGCACCGTCGTCGGGAAGGCGGGCTGATTCGGTGAATCGGGGTAATGCTGCGTCTCCAGGCACAAGCCAGCGTGCTTATTGTACACGCGCCCCCCGCGCCCCTTCACTTCCTTGAGATAGTTGCCCGTGTAAAATTGAACACCCGGCTCCGTCGTTGTCACCGTCATCACCCGCCCGCTCGCAGGGTCGTAGACCTCCGCGGCCGTCACCGTTTTGCCAGGCTCCCAGCCATCGATCACATAGTTGTGATCATACCCGCCGGCGGGCGCGGTCTTCAGCGCCTCAATGTCGCGGCCCACGCTCTTTGCAGTGGTAAAATCCATCGCGCCCGCCACAGGAGCGAGCGCCCCGGTGGGCATGCTCGAGGCGTCCACCGCCACATAGCGCGCTGCGGGAATGCGTAGTTCGTGCGCCAGCACGTCGGGCGCGCCGGAAAGATTCCAGTAAGTGTGGTTGGTGAGATTCAGCACCGTCGGCGCATCCGTCGTGGCGGTGTA
>JAYUWZ010000247.1:0-1900 GCA_043753265.1 Verrucomicrobiaceae bacterium | reverse complement strand
TCACTGCTGTCGCTCGTAAACTCCTTACTTACCTCCACTCCGCACTGAAAAACCCCGCTTTTGTCCTTGCCTGATTTTTACACAGTTGCTGAGGGAGCCTAAGCGACTCGAAAGATCCCGTCCGAATTCAAAAGCATTGGGATCACCCGTCAGACTTCCCATTCCGCGCGTGCCTTACGCTTAATCTCCTCCATGTCGAGGGGAGCCATTTCACCTCGCTCAATTTGACGCAATCCGGCTTCGATTTCCTCGCGCAATTGCTCGCGACGAATTTCCCGTACGTCACTGGATTCATTCACCACGAGGCCAATTCACTACGCTCCTCAGCGGGAAGACCCGCAGCCGCAGCTTTGATTTCGTGAAGCGTGCTCAAGGTGTGAAGCTAGTAAAAATGAATGCCGTTTGCAACCTACTCCCCCATCCTCTCCGCCAGCTTGATGGCGTAGCTATCCGTCATGCCGCTCACAAAATCCGTGATGCGCAAAAGGCGGGTATAGGAGTCCGATGCAGGGACACGGCCAGGGCCGATGAATTGCTCCGGCACGAGCTTGAGCAGCTTGCGGCTGCGGGCGGAAGCATCGCGATTGCGTGCCACATCATCGACCGCACCCGCAAATAGATTGAGCAGGCGGGTGAGGATGGAATCTCCGCGCAGCTCGATCGCCACCCCGCGTTCTGTATTATAAATGGTGTCGATGGACTCCCGCTTGATCTCGGCGAGCACCTCCGTGGCGGGAACATAGTCGAGGAGCGGCGCGTCGAACTCACCCCGCAAAAGCTCTTCTTCTTTTTCGAGGAAAACCCTGGCCGTCTGCACGACCGAGGCGCCGATGGCCTGGGCGCGCAGAAAGGCGATACGGTTCTTCGGGTCGGTCATCCGCGCGGCGCGCTCGCGGTCCTTGGGATCGCCGGTCACGCGCAGGAAGCTTTCCTCCACGTGCTCGTAGCGGAGGTGGCCAAGGCGGAAGCCATCCTCGAAATCGACCAGGCGGTAGCAGATATCATCCGCCGCCTCGACGAGGAAAGCGAGCGGGTGGCGCGCCCAGCACTGGTGCCCACGGGGAATGAGGCCACAGGCTGCGGCGACCTCGGCAAACGCATCGCGCTCCGACTGGAAAAAGCCGGATTTCTTGATGCTCGCGCCCTTGTGTCCCCCAGTCTCGCACACGGCTGCGTGTGGATACTTCGTGAACGCGCCCAGCGTCGCGTAGGTCAGCCGGAGTCCTGGATTATCCGGCATCTGCAGGCGCGTGATGATACGAAAGCCCTGCGCATTGCCCTCAAATTTTGCAAAGTCCGCCGCAAGCTCCGGCGCCATTTCCTCGCGCATGGGCCGCGCCGTTTCGCAATGCGTAAACCAATGGCGGATCGTGTCCTCCCCGCTGTGGCCGAAAGGCGGGTTGCCCAAATCGTGCGCGAGCGATGCTGCGTGGATCACCGCGCCGAAATCACTCGCGTGCAGATGGTGTGCATCCAGCCCGTGCTTGCGCACCAGCTCCGCGCCAACCCGCGCGCCCAGCGAGCGGCCCACGGATGCAACCTCCAGCGAGTGCGTGAGACGGGTGCGAATGTAGTCGTTTTCCGCCAGCGGGTGCACCTGCGTCTTGTCCTGCAAACGCCGGAAAGCGCTGCTAAAAATGAGCCGGTCGCTATCGACCTGAAACGACGAGCGCGAAGGGTCCGGCGTGCGGACCTTGGGATCGCCGAGACGACCAGCGGAGAGGAGAGCGGGCCAGGTCATCATACAAAACGTCCAACATCCCAATGGTAACTCTTGGCGAAGGCGGCAGAGCCGCTGGACGTCCAACGCTCAACATCCAATGCGCAGGCGGGAGTTCGGGAACGTAATGTGCCGCCTGTTCCTTGCTCATTGGACGTTGGACGTTTTGCCGCCCCTGCC
>JAYUWZ010000246.1:0-1900 GCA_043753265.1 Verrucomicrobiaceae bacterium | reverse complement strand
TGGTGGTGCCTGCGCAGCTTTCCATCGATACGGAATACCGCGGCTTTCGCGCGGGCGTGCAGCAATTCAACGGCTCCTGGCGCTTTGCGTATTTCGTTTCCGCGCCGCCAAACGAGTGAGTGCTGCCGACCCCATCGCACTCGGCCTGCCGCACCGGGAGCCATTCATATTCGTCGATTCCATCCTCGCACGCGTTCCCGGCGAGAGCGCCGAATGCGTGAAGGTGTTTCCAGCGGATACTCCTTTTTTCGCAGGCCACTTTCCCGGCCAGCCCATCGTGCCAGGCGTCATCCTCGCGGAGGCGCTTGCCCAGACTGCGGGCATCGCGGCCGGCCAGCCGGGCCGAGCCTTCCGGCTTACGGCGCTGAAGATGATGAAATTCCCCTCCGCCGCGCTCCCCGCTGAGGAAATCCGCCTGCATGCGCGCAAGGTCGCAGCAGTCGGCGGGCTCTGGCAATTCGATTGCCGCGCGGTTGCGGGTGACCGCGTGGTGGCCGAGGGTGTGATCGTGCTGAACGAATCCTAGCCATGGCACGGCTCTCTCCCAAGGCGCTCAAGAACATCCTGCGAGTCATCATCCTGGCAGTCGCGATCACCGGATGCTGGGCGGCGTGGAAATACTGGCTGAAGCCATGGCTTTTCCCCCCGAGCCCGCTGGTGATTACACCGCGGATCGGCATCGATTCGCTGGAGTCCAAATCGCTTTACTACAGTGGCGAGGCCCGCATGTGGCTCTCGCAAATGCGGCCTTCACTACTCGCCGAGGATGACCGCGGCGACAACGGCGTGCGGGTTCGCCTGTTTTCCCAGGCTTCGATTGAGCCGCGTCTTTTCCGGCACCTCGATCGGAAGTATCGATTCGATACCGTGCTCCTCCTTGGCGATTCCAGCAGCTACCAGCGGCTGCTGGATCACTTGATCGAGCCAGAGCCCGAAAAGCGCGACTTCCGGCTCGTGTATCTCGATCACTGGATGCTTGTTTTCAAGCGGGGCGCAGAGCGCGAATGGCAGATCTCCGACGCGGATCCTCTCAAGACCAAAATGGAGAAACTCACCTCGGAGGACAGGGCCACGTTTCTGGCCAAGACCGCCGAACGCATGCTTTCCGTGGGCTACAAAGATGTCGCCAAGCAATGGCTCGAAGAGGCCTTGAAGGCTGACGGCGACTCGCCCGACGCACTCGCAGGCCTGGCTGGATACTACGCCATCCTGGGCAAATGGAATGAGGCGGAGAGCTTCGCGGACAAGGCATTGGCAGAGAGCCCCAATTTCGCAGCGGCGCTCCAGCGGAAGTATCTCGCGCTGGTGGGGCGCAAGTATTTCATCGATGCCTTCAAGTATTCCACCCGCCTGTTAAAGTCGGCTGGCGAAAACCCCGGCCTCCTGCGGCAGCACGCGAGAATCGCGCATCGCGCCAAGCAATACAACGCGGAGATCGAGGCACTCGCGCGGCTCATCGCCCTGGCGGAGGCGGCGAATCATCCCACCGGCGAGTATGAGTATGCGCTAGGGGAAGCGCATGCCTTTGCCGCCATGGATGACGACGTCCATGCACCAAGGGCAAAGGAGCATTTCACAAAGGCACTGAAGGATGAAACGCTTCCCCTGGAAATGCGAAGCATTGCCCTCGAGCGCATCCAAAAGATTAACGACGAAATGCGGAACCGGCAAAAAAAGTAGGGTCGTCCCAATACAGTCCACATAGCGCATACCAGATTACGCAAGGACCTGTTCAAAGGCCGTCAGTCATAGGCCTTCACGTCCAGAAGGCCTGTGGCGCGTCAGCGCCTTTTTTGAACGCGTCATCCTGAGAACAATAACACGCGAGCGTGATTTTCTGTGCGGAGATGACGTGGTTGGACGCTCACAATTTCGCACCTCCAGCAGCGTGTAAAGCAGG
>JAYUWZ010000245.1:0-9076 GCA_043753265.1 Verrucomicrobiaceae bacterium | reverse complement strand
AAACGTGCGCGAAGCCGCAGTGGTGGTGCTCGATAATCGCACGGGGGAAGTGCTCGGGCTTGTCGGCAGCGACGATTACTTTGCCCCCGGCAGCGGCCAGGTGAATGGCGCTTCGCAGCCTCGCTCGGCAGGATCGACCATCAAGCCCGTGACCTACCTCCTCGCACTGGAGCGTGGCCAGACGCTCGCCTCGGTGGTGCCCGACGTGCCAACGGAATTTTCCACACCCACCGGGCCGTATCGTCCGGAAAATTACCACCGGCACTGCCAGGGCCCCGCGCGCTATCGCGATGCGCTCGCCTGCTCGCTGAATATCCCGGCGGTGCGCGTGCTCCAGACGCTAGGCGGAGCGGCACCGCTCCAGCGCAGACTGCAAGGCTGGGGCATTACCACGCTGCCCAAAGAGGCAGAGGAATACGGGCTGGGCCTCACGATCGGAAACGCCGAGGTGCGTCTTATCGAGCTCGCCAATGTGTATGCCACGCTCGCGCGCATGGGCCGCTGGATTCCCACGCGCGTGCTCGCGGATGCACCGCCTGCTTCGCATGCTGTCCCGCTACCCTCCGTGGCACCGCGTCTTGCCGAGCGCTGCTGGCTCATGGCCGACGTGCTTGCCGACAACGCCGCGCGCTCCGCTGCCTTTGGCTCGGCGTCCCCACTCCGGTTCGATTTTCCCGTGGCGTGCAAGACGGGCACGAGCACCGACTTTCGCGATAACTGGGCGATGGCCTACACGCCCGAATTCACGGTGGGCGTGTGGGTGGGCAATTTCAGCGGCGCACCCATGCGCGAGGTTTCGGGAGTGACGGGCGCCGCACCCATCATGCACGACGTGATGGAGTATCTCCACCGCCGGCACGGCACCACGTGGTTTGCGCGTCCGCCGGGCATTGTGGATCGGGAGATTCACCCTCTCACCGGCCGTCTTGTCCAATCAGGCAAACCAGGCGCGATCGAAAAATTTCTCTCCGGCGAACTGCCGCCCGTAGAATCACCGGACGACTACGATCCCGCTGGCCGCGTGCTGCTCGGCAGCGAGTTCGCGCACTGGGCCGCAAGCGGCGACAACCACCTGCGCAACCGCGTGGCGGTTGCGGGCAACAATGGCCTGCACCTTGTCTCGCCATCACCAGGCTCGACCTTCCTCATCGATCCCGATGTGCCCACCACCTCGCTCGTACCGCTCGTCGCCACAGGCGCGGAAAATCTCGCCTGGGAGTCGACTACACTAAGTGTCGTTCTGAAAGACGGAAAGCCCTTCGCCAGAGCCGTGGAAGGCGAGCACCACCTGACGGTGAGGGAATCGGCGAGCGGGAAGACGCTCACGACGTGGATTAAAGTGCGGGGGCTGTAAATTTACACCACTCCCACCGCCTGCGCATCCGCCACCGGATGCGCCGCGAGATTCTCCGCTGCGATATCCTCGAGTTGGGCGATGCTGGCCACGTGGGCGTATTTCTCGCGGAGGCGCTTTGCGTCGGGCATGCCGCGGGAGTAGGCCATGAGTTGGGTGCGCATGCTTTGCATGGCGTGCAGTTCGCTGCCCTGCCGCGCCACCTCGCGCACGCAATGCTCGCGGATGTGCGCCCATACTTGCTCCAGCACGGGCGGCGGCAAAATCTCGCCGGTCGCCAGGAAATGCCGGATCTCGCGAAATACCCACGGATGCTGCATCGCCGCGCGGCCCACCATGATTCCCGAAATGGGAGTGGTTGCCTTGCGAAGGGCGACATCGCGCGCCCCGGCGATGTCCCCATTGCCAATCACCGGCACCTTCACACTCGATGCCACCTCGCCAATCACGTCCCAATCCGCAAGCCCGCTGTAGCCCTGCTCCTTCGTGCGCCCGTGCACCGCGATAGCCTGGATGCCGCAATCCTCCAGCACGCGCGCAGCGGTCACGGCATTGATGGTATCGGCGCTCCAGCCGATGCGCATCTTGGCAGTGACCGGAAATGGCGCCACCGCCTTCACGATTGCGGAGGCGATGCGCCCCATGAGTGGGCAATCGCGCAGCAACGACGAGCCGCCATTTTTGCTCACCACCTTGTTCACCGGGCAGCCGAAATTGATATCGAGAAAATCGGGGCGCTTCCAATCCATCACCATGCGCGCCGCCTCGGCGAGATGCTCGGGATCCCCGCCAAAGAGCTGGATGCCCAGCGGGCGCTCCATTTCCTCAAATTCCAGATACTCCAGCGTGCGCTCGTTTTTGCGGAAGATGCCTTCCGCACTCACGAATTCGCTCACCATCACATCCGCGCCATAGCCTTTGCAGAGCTGGCGGAACGTGGTGTCCGTAATCCCGGCCATCGGCGCGAGATAAAGCGGAAACTGGTTTTGGAACCATGGAAGCATCGAGCACCCTATAGCCGAGCATGGGGGCTTGCGCCACACGGAAGCGCATCGCGCTATTTGCGACGCGGAGAAGACAGGCCAGTTATTTCACACGTGGAGTCCTCAAAATCGCGTTCGTTAATTCGTCCAATGCTGCCATCCGCTCTCAAAACGAGCCGCGTTTGCGGACTGGAATTTTTACTATCTTCTTCTACTGGCCCTGCAGCAATAATAGTATCTTTCGAGAGGTTGCGCTTGCCACTTGCGAAATAGAGCCACTCCGAAACCGGCCTGTCCTTCTTATCACAGAAAAATAGCATCTTTTCCAAATACGCAGCGCCGGTGTAGGGGGCCAGTGACCTCAGCGAAGGCGGGTAGTCACCCTTGGTATCTTGAACGTACTGCGTCAATATTTTACCGAGGCAGCTCAGGTTGTTTCCATTCACCGACGGACCGCACCCTACCATATCGGCACGGGGGAACATGCTCACAAAAGTGATGATTCCGAAAACGAAGACTGCAATGGCAGCCAAGACCCCCACAACAGAAATTCCTAAATTCCGGCGTGAAGGGATCATCGGGCGCATCTGTTCCTAACGGAGCACACTCACGATCATTCGTCCATACTTCTTCGGGCATAGGACTTACCCCAATGAGTGCTCGGCTAGTGGCAGCCTGTTTGCCCGTGCTGTGGTGAAGTGACGATCAAGCCAGCTCGTGGATGCGGACGTCGCCGGTCGCTCCGATGCTGCGATTATCGTTCCCAGCTCCCGGCGTCAGCGGCACCAGGAATCCTCCGAGCCGGACCGTCCCGATTTTGCCTGCGACAAACCCGAAATGATCCGTGCCATTCACGCCGCCCGGTGTGCCGGAAACGGCTCCGCCGATCACGATGCTGGCGATGCTGGAAATGTGGAGCTGGATTGGCGCGAAGACGTCGTGGGCGTCGCCGAAATTGAGGTTGTCGGCATTCAACCCCGCACCGCCCGAAGCATCGTCAGCACCGAGATTCAGCGTGCCCACGGCCAGCGAACTCGCGGTCCAGTCGCCACGAACGACGACCGCGCCGACTTTGATATCTGCCCTGGTCCCCAGCCCGGCATGAATGACGGAGTTCTCCACCGAGCCACCGACCGTTAGGCGCTGCAGCGCGGTCTGGGCCGAAGCTGACGAGCCCACCCCGCCAAAGCTGAGCGTGGAGCCGCTGACGTCGCCCCCAATGTCGACGGTGCCGGCGAAACTACTTGCGCGGATCTGACCACTGCCGAAATAGAGAAGCTGGCTGGGATCGTATGGGGCGCGATTCCCGGAAACGTCGCCAGTGATGCGCAGGGAGGAAACGCTATCCACGAACACGCTGCCGCTAAAAGCACCGTCGCCTCCATTGATCGAACCCCCAATCAGCATCGTGCCGACCCGTCCCAAACCTATGTATCCTGAGGTTTCGCCATCGTTACCAATCAGACTTCCACCGAGGACGAAACGCGGCGTATTGGAGGCGTACACGTAACCGCTGCCGTTCCCCTCACCTCCCTTAATCGAACCGCCCACCGTGACCATCTGTGCACTGGGGCCGGCGAAGCTGAGGCCACCGCTGGAGAAGCCGTCACCACCAATAATATTGCCGCCGATTTTAATGGGTGCCGTGGATCGCTCGAAGTGCAGGGAGCCCGTAAGATCGCCATCGAGTCCCACCAGATCGCCGCCAATCGTCGCTCCTTGAATGAAGGAGATGTAAATATACCCACCGTGGACGTCACCACCGACGACGAGGGCGCCCGCTTGGTACCCCTCGATTCGCCCACCGCGCCCGGTGCCTTCCACGTTACCATCGATCGTGATATTGCCGACGCGGTTATTTTCGAACTTAAGCAGGCCGGTAGAGAAGCCATCACCGCCGAGAACATCGCCGGCGATCCGAACGTTGCCCACTGTTGGGCCATAGGCGACGATAGACCCGCTCTGGTCGGCGCTGCCGCCCACCAGATCGCCACCGATGAAAATGTTTCCGACTTTGCCCGGGAGACGGAGGTAGACTTTGTCCACGTCGCCTAGCACTCGCAGTCCGCCGAGCCCACCATCAATGACACTCTCAAAATCGGGAGCGCCGGTCGTGGTGCCAAAGTGACCGATAGAATTCACCGTGAGCGACGTCACGGCAGCCTTCGTGGGAGCGGTGCCCGCAACGATTTTGCCCAGATCGCCCCTCACCAGCACCGTTCCCAAAGTCGACCCGGTCGCATCGATGAAGCCGACGTGCACCGCGCCATCCCCCGCCTCGCCACGGGTGGTCACTGCGACGGTGAGATTCGTCCCGGCGAAAGCCGTGGTGGTGAGGTCTATCTTTTGCAATTGCCCACCGACCAGCGTGAGCGCGTCTGCCAGCTGGAGGTTGGTGCCTTTGCTGGTGGTGACTTTTACGAGGTCCCCATCGACATCCGTGAAGGTAAAGACCGCCGCGGGGGCGATGCGATTTTCGAGAAACTCAATCGTGGAGTGGGAGGATTTCATAAAAGTTCAGCGCAGAGCGTTTTGTTGGTACGTGGAAGTAACTCAAATGCCGAAAAGGGAACTTAAGGAAGGGCGCTCCGCAGTGGAGATAACTTCCCAGCGTTGCCAATTTCTTCAGAGAGTAACGGCGCCCAAACTCGTTTTATTAGAAATCAGTCACTTGCTTCTCCGTTTTCTTTCCAATTCAAGATATTCGGGAAACGAGACAAGGAAGGCAGCCAGCCCGATCACAAACGGCCCACACCAAAGGACGAAATGCCGAATCGTTCAGCCTGCACATGCGCAAGCTCCATGCGCTGAATCTCTCCCATCACCGGTTCTACGTGATAGGCCACGGTCCAATGCGTTGGAGCTTAATACCCGCCCTGGCCAATCACCCCGCTGCCTTGCGCAGGTGTTCCCGACGCCGCGCGCTTGCGGTAGTCGTCCATCATCGCAGCAGTCGCCGTCGCACCGCAGCGTGTGCCGCCGAGGTCGCGCACTTTGATGAGCCCATCCAAATCGCGCACGCCGCCCGCGGCCTTTACCTGCACGCGAGGCGAGCAGCTCTCACGCATGAGCCGCAGGTCGTGCTCGGTAGCGCCCACGTAATTGTAGCTGCCGTCGGGCTGCTTTATAAAGCCGTAGCCGCTGCTCGTCTTCACCCAGTCCGCACCGGCGCGCTCGCAGAGTTCGCAGAGCTTGCGCTTGAAATCGTCGCTGCTGAGCCCCGCCCCACCCTTGGTCAGGTAGTCGTTTTCAAAAATCACCTTCACCTTGGCTCCGTGCTTGTGGGCCTCGTCGCACACCGCGCGCACATCGGCCTCCACGTACTCCCAATCGCCGCCTAGGGCCTTGCCGATATTGATGACCATGTCGATCTCCACCGCGCCGTCGCGGCAGGCGAGCTCCGTCTCGTAGCGCTTGCTCTCGGTGGCCGAGTTGCCGTGGGGGAAGCCGATCACCGCGCCCACCTTTACCTCACTGCCTTTCAGCCACTCGACGGCTTGTTGCACCGCGTAGGGCTTGATGCACACGCTCACCACCGCATAGCGCGCGGCGAGTTCGCAGCCGGCTTTCAGGTCGGCATCGGTCATGGTGGGGTGCAGCAGGCTGTGGTCGATCATGCCTGCAAGGTCTTCGTAGGAGTATTGCATTGAAGAAGAAATGGTGGGTGCTTCCGGCTCCGTGTGCAAGCCGCCGTGTCACCCAAAATAAGGCGCGAGCACATTGCGCGCGACCCTCAACGCGCGCTGCCGCCCTTCGAGCGATTTGCCAAAGGTGTCGTCCTCCACCTCGATGCACACAGGCCCGGCATAGCCGACCTCCATGAGCACCGCGCAAAACCGCGCCCAATCGATTTCCCCATACCCCGGAATGCGCGGCTGGTGCCACTTCAGCGGCTCGGCAAAGGCCCCGTGCTCGTTCAGCTTGGTTTGATCGATTTTCACGTCCTTCGCGTGCACGTGAAACAGCTTCGTCGCAAATTCCCGCAGCGCGCTCGTGGGCTCCATGAATTGAAGAGCGAAGTGCGACGGATCGAAATTGAGCCCAAAGCAATCCGACGGAATATCGCTAAACATCCGCCGCCAGATTGCGGGCGACGTCGCCAGGTTCTTCCCGCCCGGCCATTCATCGCGCGTGAAAAACATCGGACAATTCTCGATGCCTATGCGAATGCCACGCTCCTCCGCAAATGCGATGAGTGGCTTCCACGTTTCCAAAAACCGCGGCCATTGATCATCCACCGACCGCGTCCAGTCGCGCCCCACAAAGGTGTTCACGTTTTTCAGTCCCATCATTTCCGCGGCATCGATGACCCGTTGCAAATGCTCCCGCGCGACGGTTGCCACCTCGGGATCCGGATCGAGCGGATTGGGGTAGTATCCGAGCGCAGAGATTTCCACGTCATGATCCTGCGCGAGTTCCACGATATCCTTCGCCTTCGTCCGAGTCATGCCCACCGCATCCACATGCGTCACCCCTGCAAATTTCCGCTCCGCCTTGCCTGTGGGCCACGACATGATTTCCACGCAGTCGAATTGTTCTTCGACCGCAAAACGGAGCACGTCGCGGAGTGGGAGTTCGGGCAGAATGGCGGAGACGAAGCCGAGGGTCATGTGTGCAAGGGGAGCAGAAAAAAGCCGCATTGGCTAGGGAGAGAACGATGCGTGTATCTCTGAAAACGGAGTGTTTTTCCAATATGCGCTAGTGCGGCTGCGTGCGCCTAAACTCCGTGACAGAATGGGGGTGCGTGCGGATATTGTGGAAACTCGAAGCACCCCGGCTTCTCCCTTCCGCCCTTTAACAACACCACCTTCCTAGCCCTATGAATACCTCCTATCGCCGTCGCGTCCTTACCCGCAGCATCGCATCGCTTCTCGCAGTCAGCGCCATCTCCTCTGCCGCGGTCGCCGCCACCTGGACGGGTGCAGTGAGCAACGACGTGAACGATCCGGCCAACTGGGACGTGAATCCCGCTGGGCAGAATATCTACTTCGGCCTCATTGGCAATCTTTCCGGCCCGGCTCCCTACACGGCCACGCTGAGCGCAAATCTCGCATACGCGATTGTCGATCTTCAGGTCGCACGTGGCGGTGGCCCGGCGGTTCTCAACCACACTGCCGGAACGGCTGCAACCGGTGGTGGAAACTGGCTCGATGTCGGCACCGATGGCGGCACCGGCACATACAACATGGCGGATGTGAACACCGCTGGCGGGACGCTGACTGGCTTTGGCACTGGCAGTGGCTCGATCACTGCCGACCGCATCTTTGTTGGCGGTGTGGACTTCAGTGGCAATGGGGGAACTGGCACGATGCGCGTCAATACAAGCGGGACAGTGCAGGCATTTCGCCTTCATGTGGGCGTTCGCGGCAATGGCACATTCCTCATGGACGCGGGAACGGTAAACGTGGGTAACGACGTCGAGTTGGGTAGCCGTGGGGGAACCGGTGTGATGAGCATGAACGCTGGGGTGGTGAATGCGGGAACCGGCGGCGGCTGGCAGTTCATCGGGCGGGATCGTGACGGGAACGCGGGGGCCAACGGAACGCTCAACATGAGTGGCGGCACCTTCAACAACGTGGGTACGCGTACGTTCCTGGGCCTTGGCAATGCCACCGGCTCGATCACGATGACTGGCGGCGTTTACAACAACACCACGACCGGTGATGGCAACACGCAGTTCGCAGTGGGTGTGAAGAATCTGGGTCACGCAACCCCTGCCAGTATTACCATGGGCGGCGGCACCATCAACGCCGAGCGCTTGTTTACGATCGGCGGCAATGAAGCGTTTGGCGGCGATGGCAATGGTGATTTCATCGGCGCCGGCAAGGGTGTCGTTACGGTAAATGGCCCCTCCGCGCTGCTCAACGTAACCGGTGAATTTTGGGTGGCAAACCAAGTGGGCAGCGTGGGCACTCTGAACCTCAGCGCAGGCACTGTGCAGGCCAACAACTGGATCGCCATCGGCCGCAACGGTGCGAATGGTACCGTAAACCTCAGCGGCACCGGGCAACTTGTCAAAAATGGTGGCGGAAATACAGTGCTCGGTACCGCCAACGGGGGCTTGGGAAAAATCGTCCAAACTGGCGGTAACTTCTCCGCAAACAATGAGGTGATTCTCGGAGAGTTCGGCACTGCCGAGTGTGTTTGGGAGATGACGGGCGGCACGGCGACCGTTGACCAGTTGAACCTCGCAATCCGGGAGGCCGCCAAGGGCACGGTGACTCTCGGTGGAAACGCCATCCTCACTGCAAACATCGTGCGCGTGGGCTGGGGCAACACGGACGGCTCCACCACTCAAGGCATCGTAACGATTGGCACAGGCAGCATCTTGAATGTGGTCGGTGGTGGCGATGCCTTCCAGGTTGCAGACAATCGCGGAACCGGACTGCTCACCATGGCGGGCGGCACCTTGAATCTCACGGATGCTGGCTCAGTGATGAACCTCGGCTGGGGTGGCAGCCCGGCAGGCACCGTGCAGCACAATGCAGGCGTGATCAATCTCGCCAATAACCTGGTGCTGAATCGCGACTCCTCCGCAGCGCAAGTGTACAACATGGCTGGCGGCACGCTGAACGCGGCAAACGTGATCATCGGCCGTGGTGGCCTGGGCTCTGCAACGTTCACCCAGACCGATGGCGACGTGAATGTCTCCGGAAACTTCGATGTGCAGGAAACCCAGGGAGGCACCTACAGCCTCAGCGGCGGCACGCTTTCGGTGAACGGCTCGCTCGACCTGAAT
>JAYUWZ010000244.1:0-1902 GCA_043753265.1 Verrucomicrobiaceae bacterium | reverse complement strand
TATTCACCGCCACAGGCACAAAACTGCGAGAGCTGGCATCAAGGGTGGCATTTCCCAGTTGACCACTTGTGTTGATGCCCCAGGAGACAACCTTGCCGTCCGAGCACAGGGCGAGGCTGAAATCTTTTCCGGCTGCGATGGCAGTGACGATCTTTCCGTCCAGTGCTCCTGCCGTATCCACTGCTAAAGGCACCTTACTGCCGTTATGCGTGATGACTCCCAAACCGCCATGGGTATTGGAGCCCCAAGCCATCACCGTTCCATTCGAGCATAATGCCAGGCTGTGTTGATTCCCAGCGGCAAGAGCCACCACCGTCTTGCCGGCTAGCGCGCCCGTCATGTCCACCGCGACAGGTGTCGAACTGGCATCAACACTATTGTTACCAAGTTGGCCTCCGCTATTGTTCCCCCATGCAGCCATAGTGCCGTCGGAACATAGCGCCAGCGTGTGGTTCGAACCGGCAACTATCGAGATGACGGTTTTCCCTGCGAGTGCTCCCGTATGGTTCACTAGGCTTGGAACAAGATCACCAGAACCCCAGTTCGCGAGTATCCCGTCGGAGGACAAACCCGTGCTTTGGTAGGCACTTCCTGCCAGTGCGAAGACCGTCTTCCCCGCAAGCGCCCCCGTTCCGAATACATTCACCGGCACGAGCCGGCTAGTGGTGCTACTATCGCCTAACTGGCCAAAGCTGTTGAGACCCCAGGCGGCAGGCCTTGTTTTCATCCACTGCAGCACGAGGTCATTCCCGGTCCCGCCATAATAGTTCGCGATAAACCGATAGTTAATCCCTCCATGGCTCAGCGTGACCATCTGCCCATGTTGGAGATTGGTGAACCGCCCGTTGATGAAGGTGGCCCCTGTGTTCTTCAATACAAACAGATTCGTCCCGGTGGGCGGTGCAAAGTTCAGGGAGGCACTAAATGTCGCGCCTCCCGCTGAAACCGCGCTCGCCATAATTGGCACATCGGTCGCTGCATTGTAGGTCGCCGCGATATCCTGCGAGGCGGCAAAAGTCCCGTCCGCCGAACTCACCGTGCTCACCGCATTGGTCACAGTGAGCCGGAAATGATAAATGGCCCCTGGGGTAAGCCCCGTGATGGCTGCGCTCACATTCTGCGTGCCACTGCCGTCGACAGGCGAAAGCGTGACGCCCACCGTGCTGCCGTAGTTCGTATCCAGGCCGTATTCAAAATATGCCGTCGCCGGGCTTCCCGTGGGATCGACCGAACCGTTGAGGGTGATTCCTGTCTTGCTCGGATTCGTCGGCACCAGACTTCTTACCACCGGAAAGGGAGGAATCGAAACAAGGGCAAAATGATTGGACGCATCCGAGCTGCTCCAAATTTTGGAAAACCGCTCTCCAGTCCCCAGGGTGCCCACGAGTTGCGGAGACACCGCCCGAATACTGTCCCTCCATTCCGTCAGCATGCCATCGGAGCAAAGCGCCAGGTTGTAATCGTAATTGGATGCCACGCCGATCACAGTCCTCCCCGAAAGTGCACCGCTGGTATTCAACTGCGCTGGCACACTGTTTTGGCTCCATCGTGCAAAAGTTCCGTCCGAGCAAAGCGCCAGCCTTTGGGAGTCTCCAGCGGCCACCGCGACGACTGTCTTGCCGGCAAGCACTCCGTTGTTCACAGCGGTGGCGAATGCACCTCCCCCGGGGCCATTGGGATCCACTCCGCCTACACCCAGCGTGGTCCAAATCGCGACAGACCCATCGGAGCACAATGTGATGCAATGATCCCCGCCAGCTTGCAGCTTCATAATGCTTTTGCCCGCCAGCGGCCCGCCGGTATTCACCTTTACTGGAACGGCGCTTCTTACCATTTCACCCCAAGCCGCCACGGTGCCATCGGAGCAAAGCACGAAACTGTTGAATCCAGATGCTGTGATGC
>JAYUWZ010000243.1:0-4309 GCA_043753265.1 Verrucomicrobiaceae bacterium | reverse complement strand
GTCAGCGTCTGGCCTTCCATGCCTCCTGTCATCTTTGAGATCCCTAACACGCGAGCGTGATTTCCTGTGCGGAGATGAAACGGGTCATTCGATCTCGTAGCGAGCTTCCGAAGTCACGGTGGCGCGAAGCGCCTTTTTTAAAACGCGTCATCCCGGCCGAGGAACGAGTGGAGGGACCTCACTTTTTCGCGGTGTGGGCTTGGGTGGAATAACCGTCCAAAAGATGACAGCGGTTAGCGAGGGCACTACAGCGGAACCGATGGCGGGAAGTAGGTGCCGCTGGGCTTTCCCTCGACGGCGCGGACGAGCGCTCCTGCCTTGCGCCCGCTGGCGATGACGGTGGGGATGCCGGCTTCCACGGCGGCGCGCACGGCCTGCAATTTGGACTGCATGCCGCCCACGCTGAGGCGGCCTTTTTCCTCGCGGACGAACTGCTTGACCTCGTCGAGATCGTCGACGCGCGCGATGGTTGTGCCCTTGGAATCCAGCAATCCGTCGACGCTTGTGAGCAGCACGAGCAGGCGGGCCTCGGCGAGGATCGCCACCTCGGCGCTAAGCCGGTCGTTATCGCCGAACTTCAGTTCTTCCACGGCCACGGTGTCGTTTTCGTTGATGATGGGGACGACGCGGTTTGCGAGCAGACGCGAGAGGGTGTTACGGACGTTGGAATAGGCGATGCGGCTGTCGAGGTCACCATGGGTGAGCAAAATTTGCGCGACGGGCAGCCCGTGCTTGGCGAAGTGCTCGGTGTAGGTGGCCATGAGCCTCCCCTGCCCCACTGCTGCGCAGGCCTGGCGGGCGGAGAGGTCCTCGGGACGCTCCTTCAGGCCCAGTGCGCCAAGGCCCGCGGCGACGGCGGCGCTGGAGACGATGATGACCTCGTGCCCTGATGCGACCAGCCCGGCGACTTCGCGGGTGAGTCGCGCAAATTGCTTTTGATCGAGGTTCGTTCCCTTCGGGGTCGCGAGGATGCCGGAGCCAAATTTTAGGACGATACGGGCGGGTGCGTTGGACATGTCTTGTCATGGAATGAACATTTGGGGCGTGGCGTTCAACTCTGTTTCGCTGGGGGACTGTACGGTTGCGAGGAGAGGGCTTTCACTCGGTTTCGCCGCGACAATGTCCTAGCATGCGCCTGCCGGGCGGCTTATTTCGGGGACACATGTATCGCTTTTCGCTGTTGTTGATCGCCTGTGGTGCCGTTGCCGCGGAGCGGGTGGTCATCAATGAGATTCATTTTCAGCCACCGGAGAAAAAACCACTGGAGTTTGTGGAGCTTTTCAATGTCGGGGATCAGCCTGCAAAGCTCGCGGGGTGGGCGCTGGATAAATACAAATTTCCTGCGGGCACGGAGATCGCGCCGGGGGGGCATCTGGTCATCGCGCAGGACCCTGTGTCGCTGGAAAAGGAGTATGGGGTGAAGGCGCTCGGGCCGATTGCAGGCAAGCTGAGCAACGAGGGGGAAAAGCTTACGCTTAAAAACGCCGCGGGCGCCGTGGTGGAGGAGTTTCGCTATGGCGTGGGATTTCCATGGCCCACTGCAAGCGCGGGCTCTGGAAGCTCGATGGAGCGGACGCACCCTCTGCTGCCAGCGACGAATCCGGGGGCATGGCGGGCGTCGGGATTTGTCTCGGGCCAGCCGGGAAAAACGGCTGCGCTCATTCCTCCTGGCAGCGCGCAATGGCGCTGGCGGAAAGGCACCAGCGAGGCGTCGCAGCCGGTGGATGCGTGGCGCGCAGCGGCGTTTAAGGAGGGGGCGGACTGGCAGAATGGGAAGGCGGGGTTTGGATATGCGGACAACGACGACGCGACGGTGATCGACGACATGCAGGGGCGCTATACGTCGCTGAATTTGCGCCATCGTTTTACCGTGGGAAAAGTGCCCGCCGCGATCATCGCGCGGGTGAAGGTGGATGACGGTTGCATCCTGTGGATCAATGGTAAGGAAGTGGCGCGGTTTCATGCACCGGCAGGCGAGCCGAAATTTGATGCCCTCGCGGAGGACCACGAGGCGGGAGAATGGGAGGAGTTGATCAATGGGAATGCGGCACAGTTTCTCGTGCCAGGCGAGAACGTGCTCTCGGTGCAGGTTTTCAATTCGGCGAAGGACAGCAGCGATTTGTCGTTCGACCTCACGCTGCTCGACGCGGCGAGTGCGGCACCGCTGGCGAAGATTGGGAAACGTCCCACACCAGGCGGGGCCAATAGCGTGCTGAGCGGCACGGTGCCGGTGGCGTTTACTGCGGTGAGGCACGAGCCCGTGCAGCCAAAGCCTGGGCAGGCTGTGCGCGTGATAGTGGCCACGGCAAATCCTCCCCCGCAAAGCGCCACGCTGCATGTGCAGGTGGTGGAACCGGGTGCGTATGTGCGCAAGACGGATGCGGAATACGAGACGCGCTGGCAGGACATCCCCATGCGCGCGGTGGTGGGCGGGCTGATTGCGGACATCCCCGCGGAGATGCAGAAAAACCGCCGGTTGCTGCGCTATCGCGTCTCCGCCGACAATGCAAACGGCGTGCGCACGCGCATCCCGTATCTCGATGACCCATGCCCGAATTTCGCTTACTATGTGTGGGCGGGGCCACAGCCGTGGACTGCAACGGCGACTCCGGGAAAATCGCCACCGATTACCTTCAGCGGGGAGATGCAGCAGACGCTGCAGACCTTCACGCTCATCGCCAACTGGCAGGACGTGTCGCGGAGCCAGTGGGATGGCGGGGCGAACCGCCAGCTATTCCTCGGGACATTTGTGTACGAGGGGCGCGTGCTGGATCACATGCAGTTCAAGAATCGCGGCAGCGCGAGCACGTATGTGACCGGGAAAAACAAGTGGGGCTTCAAGTTTTTGCCCACGCACGAGCTGGCCATGCGCGACCAGTGGGGGAAGCCTTATGGCTCCACGTGGAATTCCTTTGCGATGAACGCCTGCGCGAGCCCGTGGGTGCAGATCAATCGCGGCATGGCAGGCCTGGATGAGACGATTTCGTTTCGCGCCTACCAGCTTGCGGGCCTGCCCGCGAGCGACTGCCTGCCGGTGCAACTGCGCGTAGTGTCCTCGGCGGAGGAGCAGGGAAAGACACAGTACGAGGGCGATGTGTGGGGGCTCTACAATGCCATCGAAGACATCGATGGCGCGTGGCTGGAGAATCATGGCTGGCCCGACGGGATTATCGTAAAGCCAGAGGATGGCGTGAAGCACGCACCCAGCGGACTTGCGAAAAATCCCGGCACCGTGTGGGAGGAATTTCGCAGCGGGCCGAAGGGCGATGCAGCGAAGTGGTGGCGCGCGAACATGAACATGGAGGCGTATTACAGCTTCCACGCGATCAACCGTTTTGTGTCGAACGTGGACATCCGGCCAGGGGCGAATCACGCGTTTCTCCAGAACCCCGTGCTGGGCTGGATGCCTGTGCCATGGGACCTCGACATGCAGTTCATCCCGCGCACGCACCAGCCGGGGCATATCGACCAGATGAGCTGCCTGAACGTGCCGGAGCTGAAGCTGGAGTATCAAAATCGCGCGCGGGAGATCCTCGATTTGCTGGGCAGCGATGCCACGCCGGAGGGCGGGCAGATTGGGCAGCTCGTGGCGGAGTATGCGCGGCTCATCGAGCCCCGCAGCACCGCGCCGGAATGGAGCTGGGCGGCGCTGGACATGTGCCGCTGGAACCATGCGCCGCAGACGAATGACAAGGGGGCCTTTTACCGCAATCCCGCCGAGCAAGGGATGCAGGGTGGCAGTTTCAAGCGCACGCTCGTGACCCCGGATTTTGCGGGATTCTGCAAATACATCGTGGAATTTTGCACGGATAGCCGGGCGAAAAAAGATTACGCATCGAACGATGGAAATCCGCAGGGCTACGGCTATGGGCATCTGCTCAGCGAATGCCGTGATGCGGCGATACCCGCAAAGCCGACCATCACGCAGAATGGGCCGCTGAGCTTCACGGCGTCGGACTTTACAGACCCGCAGGGGCCGGAGACTTTCGCTGGGGTGCAGTGGCGGATTGCGGAGATTGGGCGTCCAGCGAAAGGGCCGTGGCTTTACGAGATCGTCCCGCTATGGATCAGTGAGACGCTGCCGGCAGCGGCCGCGAAGCACACTTTTCCGGCGGGGATTTGTGTGGCTGGGCACACGTATCGGGTGAGGGCGCGGCACCTCGACAAGACGGGGCGCTGGAGCCACTGGAGCGCGCCGGTGCAGTTTGTGGCGAAGTAAGGGGGCAACATCCAACGCTCACCGTCCAACATCCAACATCCAATGGCGCAAGCGACAGGTGATGGCTGAAGCTGAAGCGCGAAGCGCCCT
>JAYUWZ010000242.1:0-9084 GCA_043753265.1 Verrucomicrobiaceae bacterium | reverse complement strand
GCGGGGGTGTCGTGGTCCCGGGTACGAATATCACGCTTTCGCTCCCCGGCGGCGCACCGGGTGGCAGTGCGGTTTATTACACCCTGGATGGCAGCGATCCCCGTTTGCCGGGCGGAGGGCTCAGTCCTTCTGCCATCCAGTATTCCGGGCCGATTCCCATCAACGTCTCGCGCACCATTCGTACAAGGGTGAAGTCCGCGACCACATGGAGCGCCATTGATGAGGCGACCTTTTACACCACTCAGGACTTCACCGGGCTTTCCGTGACTGAGATCAACTACCGCCCCCTGCCGACGGTCGTGGGCGGTCCCGATGAGGACGATTTCGAATTCATCGAATTCAAAAACACGGGAGCATCGACCATCGATCTGGGAGGCCTCAATTTCACCACGGGGATCACCTATTCATTTCCGGCGGGGACCTCGCTCGCCCCCGGCCAGTTCTTCCTTCTCGTCCGCAACCTCGCCAAATTTTCCGCGCGGTATCCCACGGTGAACATGGCTGCTGGAACCTACGCGGTCATTACCTCCGGCAGGCTCGATAATGGCGGCGAAACACTCACTCTGAATACCTTCTCGGGCACACAAGTGATGGCCCTTACCTACAACGACACCACCCCCTGGCCAGCCGCGGCGGATGGCAATGGGTTCACCGTGGTGCCCAGCGGCACGACTTACAATTCAGACGACGGCAAGTTCTGGCGGGCCAGTGCAAACATCAACGGCTCCCCGAGGGCGGATGATCCCGCTGCATCCTTCCCTGCAATTCTCATCAACGAAGTGGTGAGCAATTCAGCGGTGGGCCAGCAGGACAGGATCGAACTGTACAATCCCACGGCGAGTGTCGCAGCGATTGGCGATTGGTGGCTGACCGACGATCCGAACGAGCCGAAAAAATTCCGCATCCCGGCGGGCACCACGATTCCTGCCGGAGGATTTGCCACATTTAACGAAGCTCAGTTCAACACCGGCCTCACGGCATTCGCGCTGAACAGTGCAGGAGACGATGTATACGTGTTTTCAGGAAATGCCGCAGGGAATATTACGGGTTACAGCCATGGCATCGACTTCGGCGGGATGGAGTTGAACCGCTCGCTGGGACGCCATGTGAACAGCGTGGGAGAGGAGCAATACACGAGGCAGATTTCCAATACCTTTGGAGCCGTGAATTCCGGTCCCCTGGTGGGACCGCTGGTGATCTCGGAAATCATGTACAACCCATTTCCGGGATTCGACGAATACATCGAGATTCGCAATATCAGCGGCAGCACGGTTTCCTTGTTCGATCCCGCGAACCCCGCCAACCGCTGGAGGGTGGCAGGTGTCACTTACACCTTCCCGGCGGCCCAGACGATTGCAGCGGGGGGCGCAGTGCTGGTCGTGAATATCGACCCCGCTACCTTTCGCACGAAATACGGCATCCCGGGTGCCGTTGCCATTTACGGGCCCTATTCCGGCAACCTGCAGGATGGCGGCGAGCGGCTCTCGCTGGAAATGCCCGATACGCCGATCGTGGACGGGCAGGGGATTACCGTGGTGCCATACGACATTATCGATTCCGTGCGCTACAACGACAAGGCGCCTTGGCCCAATGTTGCCGATGGCTCGGGGCCGAGCTTGCAGCGCTCGAACAATGCCGCGTACGGCGATGATCCCAACAACTGGTTTGCCGATGGCGTCACGCCCGGCGCGACCAATTCAGCCAACTCGCTTCCAGCCATCTCGTTTACTTCGCCAGCGAATAGCGCGACCTACACGGTGCCAGTGACCATCCCGTTCAGCGCCAGCGCGACAGATGCCGATGGGAGTATTCTAAAGGTCGAATATTATGTGGGTGGAATCAAAGTGGGGGAATCCTCCACAGCGCCCAGTTTCACTTTCAACTGGGCAGCCACTGCGGGCATTCACACTATCTATGCCAAGGCGTTGGACAACTCTCTGGGAAGCAATACCAGTGCGTCTCGTACGATTTATGTGACGCAGGCTGTCACTCAGGGGCTCAAGGCTGAATACTTCCCAAATATGACTCTCAATGGATCGCCCACCGGGACGCGCATCGAGAGCCCGATTGACTTTTCCAACGGCTCGAATTCGTGGCCGTTGGGTCTGGGGTTTCCCGGGGTAGGACTTAGTCAGTTTTCTGTGCGTTGGAAGGGTCAGATTTATATCAGCTCTGTGTCGAACCTTTTCCGCACCAATGCTGACGGTGGTGTGCGGCTATATATTAATGGAAACCTCACTTCGCTGAATAACTGGGCCAATCCCCCTGGAAGTAATGTTCAAACCCAATATGCGACATCATTGGTGCCTGGTCAGCTTTACGATATTACGCTGGAGTATTATAATGACGCGACGGAGTCAAATGATGCTGCCATCGTGTTGTCCTACCTCCAGGGATCGGTTGGTACGATTCCTACCTCTGTGCTTTACCCTGATGACGTGCCCATTTTGATTACGCCACCAGCTGTGCTCACGCGTGAGCATGCCGGAGGTGTTCCAGCAGTCTTGAGCGTTCTTAGTTCCGGAAAAAATCTCAGCTACCAATGGCGCAAGAACGACGCCGATATACCCGGGGCCACATCCAGCAGCTACACTGTCGCCTACCCGCTCCTGGGCGATGCCGGAAATTACAACGTGATTATCGCGAACTCGTTTGGTTTCGCCATCACCACGCCGGTACCCCTCACGGTTACGTTTACAGACACCGATGGAGACGGGATTCAGAATGCGTGGGAGACCGCGAACGGGATGAATATCAATTCCGCGGCGGATGCGGCGCTGGATGCCGACGGCGACGGCTATTCCAACAAGTCCGAATACCTCGCAGGGACCGACCCGAGAAACCCCCAGAGCCGCCCGGCATTGACCATCACCAAAGCTACCGGGGCCGGGTTCACGCTGGGGTTCACCGCGCAGCCTTATAAAACGTATTCCATCCAGGCGCGGGAGAGCCTCACCTCGGGGAACTGGACGACGATTAAAACTTATCCCGTCGCCTCCACTGTCCAATCCATCTCCTACACCGACCCCACTGCGCTTCCCACAAGGCACTACCGTGTCGTGACGCCGTAGCCCGGGCGGAACGCAGTCCCGCAGGTTGCGAGAAGCACCAAGAGCACAAGTCAGGATGAGAGCGCCCCCCGCCTTTGCTCACGTCTATTTCAGCAACTCCCCAAGAGCCGCCAGCACGAGGTCCACATTGCGCACCGTCGCGCCGTGTCCCATGAGGCCAATGCGCAGGGCTTTGCCAGCCATGGGTCCAAGGCCTGAGCCGATCTCGATGCCGTATTCGGTGAGGAGCGATTTGCGCAGCGCCGCCTCGTCCTTGCCAGCGGGCGCGTGGATGCAATTCAGTGTGTGCAGCGAGTGCTTGGGGATGTAGTTGAGCCCGAGTTTTTCCAAGCCGGCGCGCAGCCGCAGATGCATCACGCGGTGGCGCTCGATGCGTGCATCGAGGCCTTCCTCCAGCACGATGGCGAGCGCCTCGCGCAGTGCGTAGGTCATGTTGATTGGCGCGGTGTGGTGATACACTCGCCCGCCTCCGCCCGCGCCGCCAGTGTAGTATTTGCGGAGCATGGAGACATCGAGATACCAGCTCTGTGGCTTGGTCTTGCGTGCATCCATGGTGGCAAGCGCACGATCGCCAAAGCTCACGGGTGACAGGCCGGGAGGGCAGGAGAGGCACTTCTGCGTGCCGCTGTAAATCGCATCGATGCCCCACTCGTCCACGAGGAGTGTATGGCCGCCGAGGCTCGTGACTGCATCGACAACGAAGAGCGCGCCTTTTGCATGGCACAGTGCCGCCATTCCCTCCAGCGGCTGAAGCGCGCCGGTGCTGGTCTCGGCATGCACGATGCCGACGAGCTTGGCCTTGGGGTGCGCCTCCAGGGCGGCGGCGATTTGCTCCGTGGTGATCACGTCGCCCCACGCAGCCTCCACGGCATGCACGGTCGCCCCGCAACGCTCCATTACATCCTTCATGCGCGTGCCGAAGACGCCATTGACACAAACGATGGCCTCGTCCCCGGGCTCGAGCAGATTCACCGCGATGCACTCCATGCCGGCCATGCCCGTGCCGCTCACGGGAAAGGTGAGCGCATTTTTGGTGCGGAAAACCTGGCGCAGCATCTCGCACGTTTCATCCATGATGGCGAGGTACTGGGGATCGAGATGCCCGAGCGTGGGCGCTCCAAGTGCCCGGAGAATGCGGGCCGGGACACTGCTTGGGCCGGGGCCCATGAGGATGCGCTCGGCGGGGTTCGTCTGCATTGCGGAAGTCATGGACGCATCATCAGCAGCAGAAGGCCCGGGATTCAACGTTCAACATTGGGCTGCTTTGTTTCCACCTCTCACATCTCCACGGCCCACGCTGGGGAGATAACAAGAACTTGGTTTGAGTCTGCGTGGATGTTTGGGAAGATTAGCACCATGAAACTCCTCCTGCTCCTCAGCTTCTCCTCCCTTGCTCTCACGGCGTTTTCCCAGGATGTCACCACCTTGCTGGCAGATGCCCAGCGCGCGTATCTGCGCGGCGACATGGCCGGGGCGAAGGAAAAATTCGAATTGGTGCGAAGGCTGGAACCGGAAAACCGGATTGCGGTCGGCTACCTGCGCCGGATTATTGCCGAGGAGGTGAAGGAGGCGCAAATCAAGGGCCCCCCAAATGTCACCGAGGGAGAGTTAAAAAAGCTGATCATCCCCAAAGTGCAGTTTGCGGAGTCCACACTGCCAGAGTCGCTGGAATTTTTGCGGCAGCGGGCAAACCAGATCGGCGGCGGCAAGATCTCCGTGAACTTTGTGATGCAGCTCGATGAGGCCGCGAAGAACAGGAAGATCACCCTGTCCCTGCAAAACGCACCCTTCACCGAGGTATTGCGCTACGTGGGCGATCTGGCGGATGTGCAATTCGCCTATGACCGGTTTGCCATCGTGGTAAAGCCAAAGGGTGCCGCTGCCCCCGCCGCCGTGCAATCCACGCCCGCACAGCCGGGCGGCGTGAAGATCGAGGGATTGTAGAGATCGGCTAAATACCAGTGCCAGCGAAGTGGATCGCGCCATGGACTGAGCGCGTCAGGGATCGTGCGCGTGACAAAGCCCTACTCCTCGTCTTCGCTCGCGCCCTTTTGCCGCACGAGGCCCCGGAGCTTTCCTTCGATAAACTCGGTAATGTCGCCGTCCATCACACCCTGAATGTCGGTTTTGAAGACGCCGGTGCGGAGGTCGAGCACCTTCTGATAGGGCTGGAACACGTAGCTGCGGATCTGGCTGCCAAAGCCAATTTCCAACTTTGCTCCATACGCTGCATTCAGTTCCGCCCGTTTTTTGTCCTGCTCCATCTGGTAGAGCTTGGCCTTCACCATCTTCATTGCAGTGGCCTTGTTTTGCGCCTGGCTGCGCTCCACCTGACAGGCTGCGACGATGCCAGTGGGAATGTGGGTAATGCGCACGGCCGTCTCCACCTTGTTCACGTTCTGGCCGCCTTTCCCGCCAGCCCGGTAGGTATCCACCCGGATATCCACGTCCAGCACTTCAATGGGCGCGTCTTCCTTCAGTTCGGGCACAGCATCTATACTCGCAAACGAGGTATGCCGCCGCTTATTGGCGTCGAAGGGACTGATGCGCACCAGGCGGTGGACGCCACGTTCGCAGGCGAGATAGCCAAAGGCGTGTTCGCCCTCGATACGGAGGGTGGCACCCTTGATGCCCGCTCCTTCGCCTAGCTGGATGTCCACAGTGGAAATCTTGTATTCATTCCGCTCGGCCCAGCGCACATACATGCGCATGAGCATGTCTGCCCAGTCCTGGGCCTCCACGCCGCCTGCGCCGCTATGGATGGTGAGGAAGCAATTGGCTCGGTCGTTTGGCCCGGCTAGAAACTGTTGCAATTCAAACGTGTCCAATGCTTTGACAAACGAATGGTATTCCTTTTCCAGCTCGGGCAGGGAGCCCTCCGGATCCTCCTTTGCAAATTCCAGCAGGATTTCGATATCCGCAGGCCGCTTCTCCAGTTCCAGAAAAGGGGTCACTTTTCTCCTCAAGTTGCCCACTTCCTCGACTACTTGCTGGGCTTTTTCCTGGCTGTTCCAGAAATCAGGGTCGGCCATCTGCCGCTCCAATTCCTCCAGACGATTTTGGAGCTTGGGGAGGTCAAAGGAACCTCCGCAATTCGGCCACGCGGGCCTTCATTGCAGAGGTGTCGATAGAATTGGGATCGAAAGCCATTGTGGAAAGGGGGCGAAAGTTATCCTTGCCGCCCGTGGTGGCGAGGGAAATGTCGGCACAACTGCCTCGTTGCCCTAATTTTCAGGAATTCCCGCTCGTTTACATGGTGCTGCATAATTTTTATTCGCTGAGCACTAATATTTCACATTTCCCATCCGTCCTCACCATTGACAGCACCTCAACGTAACCTTATCCCAACACTATGGACGCCACCCTCGAACAAGAGACCAAGGGTCACAAAATTCAACGAAGGCTCGCGGAATCGCGATTCTTTTTCATGTCGCTCACGATCCACATTTTGCTGGTGGTTTTCGCCGGCGGTATTGTGCTTTATAAAGCGGTAAACGACCCGCCGGATTTCGTCGCGGAGGGCGGCGACGGCCTCATCGCACAAACGGACAACCTGGCACCGCCGCCAGAGCAACCACCGGATTCCGTGCCGGTTGAAGCCGTGCAGACCGAGGCCCCGGACATCAGCGCCCCCTCAATCGACACGATCAAGACCACGGCGAACTCGAATCCTTTCAAGGTTTCCGCAAGCGCGCCAAAGATTAATATCAATGCCACTGGCGATTTGGCGAAATCCACCGGCGCGGTCGCAAAGGGCATTTCCGGCGGCGTGGGGGGTCTTCCCGGCACGATGCGCGGTCGCATGGGCTCCGGTCGCAGCCAGGCAATGGCTGCCAACAAAGGCAAGGACAAGAGCGAGCGCGCGGTGCTGCGCGGGCTCGAGTGGCTTCGTCAAAAGCAGAATGGCGACGGCTCGTGGGGCGACAAAAACAAAGGTTCCATGACGGGACTCGCGCTGCTTTGCTTCCTCGGCCACGGCGAGACCAATGAGTCGCCAAACTACGGCCTGACTGTTTCCAAAGCGGTGCAGTGGATTCTCGACAACGGCACCAAGTTCCAGGGCCGCCTGAGCATGGATGACCAGTTCACCCAGGCTGGCGTGTATGAGCACGGCATTTGCACCTACGCCCTCGGCGAGTACTACACCATGACCAAGGACGAGCGCGTGGTGGAGCTTTTCAAGCAGGCCATCGGCCACATCGTCCAAGGCCAGAGCCCCGCAGGCGGCTGGATGTATAAATTCGACAAATCCGCAAACGACCTTTCGGTGAGCGGCTGGCAGATCCAGGCCCTCAAGGCCGCGCACCTCACCGGGCTCAATCTCCCCGGCGTGGAAGGCGCACTCGACAAGTCAATGGACGCCATCGACAAAGTGTGGAAAGGCTCGGAAGGCTACGGCTACCGTGGACCGGAAAACCGCTACAGCCTCACGGGCGTCGGCATCCTTTGCCGCCTCTTCTGGAAGGGCGACCACGGCGACGTGCGCAAGAGCATGGAGTGGCTGCTGGACCAGACCGAGAAGGACGACAAGCAGAAGCCTTTGAAATACAAGGCTGAGAACGCCGACCTTTATGCTTGGTACTACCACACGCAAGCCGCGCTGATGTTCGGAGGTGGCGCATGGCAGAAGTGGAACCGCTGGTTCCAGGATGAAATCTGCGACGTGCAGAATCCCGATGGAAGCTGGCCGGCCCCTGGCGGCAAGAGCCATGGCCCCCAGGCGGAAGAGAGCATGACCGGTCAGGTGTATCGCACGACCCTCTGCATCCTCATGCTTGAGGTCTTCTACCGCTACATGCCCACCACCAAGGGCTAATCGTTAATCGCTCATAAAGGGCTTTAAAGAATTCGCAAAAGGCCGCGCACGGGAAACCGGGCGCGGCCTTTTTCTTTTCTCCCCAGATGCAATCCGTGAACGAAGTGGAAACTTTTGCGTCAAAGCAGGGTTTGGTGGACAGTAGCCACATGAAAATTTCTCCTAAAAACCGCCAGTACGTCCTCGTGGGTGGCTGGCTTGCCACCGCCGCTGTCGCCTTTGCTTTTGGCCGGATGACCGGTTGGTTGGACACCCCTCCCACACCTCCGGCTGCTTCAGCATCAAAGGCTGGTGCAGGCCCCGGGTCTACTGGCGGGCCGCAAGGAACCGATGCATCGGGCGCTGCGCGCATTGGTGGTGCGTTTGCTGCACTGGATCACGCTCCCGGTACCGTGCCAACCATCGGCGAAATCACGGGTGGCCAACCGCTGGAGGACTGGCTCAAAAAATTGATGGCACAGGAGGACGATATCTTCCGCATGCAAAACTTCATGAAGCTGCTGGAGACTCTCAATTCTCCCGAGGACATCAAGACGGCTCTGAAGGTCATTGGCACCGGTCGTGGAGGTGGGCGTGGCGGCCCCGGTGGAATGTTTGGCGGGCGGATGACTGAGTATGGCATGTTGATGGAAAAATTCACCCAGATCGACCCAAAGAGCGCAATCGCTTTTGCTGGCGAGCAGGAGGGCCCCGAGCGTTTCATGGCTACTGCAAGTGCCGTGCGCACGTGGACCCGCCTCGACCCCGCGGCAGCGCTTGCCTGGGCGCAAACCGAGGGCGCGAATCTGAAGATGGATTTTGGCCGTGGTGGTGGCGGCGGGCAGGGCGGTGAAGAGGGTCAGCCCCGCGAAAACTTCGCGCTCATGGGTGTCGTCACACAACTCGCCAAGACCGAACTCGACAAGGCTTTGAGCGCGGCGTCCAATGCCGAACTGGGCCGCATGGGCGGACAGATGGTTCGCACGCTTGCTTCCGAGATGATTTCCCAGCGGGGCGACGAAGCCGCACGCAAAATCGTCGATACCCTGCCGGAGGGAGAGTTCCGCAACGAATACATCCAGCAACTCGCAGGTCGTCTCGCGGACAAGGATGCCGCCGGCACCGCCCAGTGGGCCATGAGTCTCCCTGCCGGCGATGCAAAGCGCCGGGCATTGGGTGAAGCCTTCGGCGAGTGGGTGGGGGAGGACGCGGTTGCCG
>JAYUWZ010000241.1:0-9090 GCA_043753265.1 Verrucomicrobiaceae bacterium | reverse complement strand
CACCGCCTTCACCGTGGAATTGCCCCATCCCGGTTTTGATGTTCGTCTCGATCGCATCAACGCCCTGGTGCGCGATGCCCGCGAGTTCGAGGAACTCCGCGGCAAGTGATCCGCTACGATTGCCGCGCTTCGTGGATTGGATGATTGCCGTGTGTCCCTCCAAGCGGCAGTTTTCCTAAATCCAACATGATTCGTATTGCGCTCTCTCTCCTCCTTGTAGCAGCGGTTTCCGGTGTCGACGCCCGTGCCGCGGATGAACGTCCGCCCGGTCGCCGCGTGCTGGAACTCACGCTCCCAAAGGCAATCCGCTTTGCACTCGCGAAGAATTTCTCCATCGAGGCCGAGCGCTTCTCGCCCAAGGCCGCCCGCGAGCGCGTGCGCTCTGCCCTGGGAAAATTCGACCCCGAGTTGGATGTCTCCTACCGCCATGGCGACGACTCGGTGCGCAGCAGTCTGCAGGTCGATCCCATTGACGGCAGCGTCCGGCGTTTCAATTTCGGGCAGAGTTCGAACGACGATGCCCTCACCATGGGCGTCAGCGGAGTCACCGTGTGGGGACTCGGCTACGATGTCGGTGTGTCCAGCCGCCGACGCGGGGGCGATTCGGTACTCTTTGGCGACGAATACACCACCGAGCTTTCCTTTGGCCTCACCCAGCCATTGCTGCGCGGAGCCGGGCGCGATGTGCAACTGGCTGCCGTGCGCGTTGCCAGAAACAACGTGGCCATCTCCGAGTGGGGACTGAAAGACCGGCTCATCAGCGTCATCACCGAGGTCATCGAGGTCTACAACGAGCTCAACTTTGCACAGGAAAACTACCAGGTCTCCATCCGCTCCCGCGAACTCGCGCGCCGTCTGCTGCAGGACAACATCAAGAAGGTGGAGGCGGGTGTGATGACGCCGCTCGACGTCACCATCGCACAGGCAGAGGTGGCCTCCCGCGAGGATGCCGTGCTCCAGACGCAGCGCACGATCAAGAACCAGGAAAACTTTCTCAAGCAACTCGTGACCGCTGATCTCATCCCGCTTCTCGGTACGCGCGTGGAAATTGCCTCGCCGAAGGCCCCTCCGTTCTACGCCAGCGTCATCACTGGTGTGAAGGAGGCCTTGGAATTGAGGCCAGATTATCGCCAGGCAAAGCTCGATATCGCCAACCGCAAAATCAATCTGGCCGTCGAGAAGAACAGCCTGCTCCCACGCCTTGATCTCGACGCGAGCCTGAGTCTGCTCGGCCTCGACAACGACTTCGTTACCAGCGTGCAGCGCACCACCAAACGTGATCAGGGCGGCTGGAGTGTCGGAGCCACCTTCAATATGCCGCTGGGAAATCGAGATGCGAAGGGCCGCTACAACGCAGCCACGCTGGAGTCCGCGCAGGCACTCATCCGCCTGCAGCAGTTGGAGCAAAACATCATCGTGCTCGTGGATAATTCCAACGGCGCAGTGCTCACAGCGAAGCAACGAATTGAGGCCAATATCGAGTCCAGCCGTCTCGCCAAGGAGAGCCTCGACGCCGGTGAAAAGAAACTCGTCGCTGGTACGGGTACCGTCTTCGAGACGCTCGAGCTCCAAAATAACCTCGCCGAGGCCGAGACTGCTGAACTTCGCGCGCGCGCCGACTACCACATCGCCATCGCCCGTTACCAGCAGCAGACTGGCACTACCCTGCGCTTTCATGCGGTGACGGTGGACTGAGGCACAAACGACTAACGAGCTACTACAAAGTGGCAGAGCCGTCCTGGCTCTTGCAGAGGTTCACTCTTCATCCGTATACACAAAAGCCCACGGGCTTTCACCCGTGGGCCTTGCGTTGAAAGGCTATCTGCTACTTGTCCTTCGGCTCCTCCACGAGGACGAATTTCGTGCTGCCCTTGCTGCTCACGCGTAGCAGCACGCTGTTCTTCGTCTTCACTTCCTCGCTGATTTTCACCGCTTCGTCGGCGGTTTTCACGGGCTTGCCGTCGATTTCCACAATCACGTCGCCTGCGCGGATTTCCGCCTCGGCGCTCGGGGAATCCGGGTCCACCTTGGTCACCAGCGCGCCCTGGATGTCCTCGGGAATGCCGTATTGTTTGCGTGTTTCCGGGCGCACGTCGCCCACAGTCACGCCATCGAGCACGTCGGGTGCCTTGGTTGGGGCGGGCTCTGGCGTGGGGCGTTACCCCCGCGATGGCTCCGCCGCCTTTTTCCGCCAGGGTCACCTTCAGTGTTTTGGATTCGCCGTTGCGCGAAATCTTCAGGTCAATGACCGTGCCGGGAGCCAGCGATGCGATGCTATTCCGGAAATCCACGATCTCGCCCACGGGCTGGCCATTCATTTCCAGCACCACGTCGCCCGCGCGCACGCCGCCTTTGTCCGCGGCACCGCCCTCGACCGTCTTGGCGACCAGCACTCCCTCGCGGCTGGACAGCTTCAGATGCTTGGCCAGCTTTTCGTCGAGTTCCTGCATTTCGATGCCGAGGAAGCCGCGCTGCACTTTGCCAAATTTGATGAGGCTTTCCATCATCGAGCGCGCCTGGTTGCTGGGGATGGCAAAGCCGATTCCCATGTTGCCTCCCGAGCGGCTGAAGATTGCTGTGTTCACGCCGATCAGACGGCCTTCGGTATCCACCAGCGCGCCGCCGGAGTTGCCGGGGTTGATTGCCGCGTCGGTCTGAATGAAATTGCCGTAGTCGGAGATGCCCGTGGAATTCCGGCCCGTTGCCGAGATGATCCCCATCGTCACGCTCTGGCGCAGCGCAAATGGGTTGCCCACTGCGATGGCCATGTCGCCCACTTTGATTTTGTCGCTGTTCGCAATGGTCACGGGCTTCAGGTTATTCGCCTCGATTTTGATTACCGCGATGTCGCTGCCCGGGTCGCGCCCGATCAGCTTGGCCTTCAGTTCTGTCTTCCCATCGTGCAGGGTCACGATGATCTCATCGGCCTGCTCGATCACATGGTTGTTGGTGAGGATGTAGCCATCCGCGCTCACAATTACCCCGCTGCCCATGCCTATCGGCATTGGGCGCTGGCGTCCCGGCTTGGTCCGATCGGGTACCGGGGTTGCCTCGTCATCCGGCACTCCGAAGAATCGGCGGAAAAATGGGTCATCGAGGAAAGGGTTGTTCTTTCCGCCGCCACCGCCCATGCGGCCCACGGCCATGTTTTTGTTGATGGACACTGTGACCACGCTAGGGGTCACTTTTTCCACGATGGGCGCAAAGCTGTTGTGAATCGTCCGCACGAGCGGGGCCTCGTCCACCTTGATCTCGGGAAGTTTGTTTTGCGCCACCGCGAACCCCGCGATTGCCAGAAACGGAACCGCCATTGCGAAGCGGATGGAACGGGAGAGGATGTTCAATTTCATAGAGTTGGTCGAATGTGACAGGTGTATCGTTCGGTCTTTCAATGTCAAAATAGCGCAATCCGCGCATCTGGATAGCGGAGAGGTGTACGGATTTTGTCTGAAAAATGCGGTTTATGAGCGAATGGCGCTAAGTTAAGCCCAATTCTCTCTGTGCAGGATTGAGATTCGTTTGCTCATGGTAGGTTCTATTTTTTAGGAAAGGGGAGGGACCGCGCCCGCTTGCGCGCATACCGCCGCGGCAATCTCGCAGGCCGTGCGGGCAACCGAGGTCAGCGCATCATCGCGCAGGAGCCCCACCGTCATCGCGGCGGTGAAGGAATCGCCCGCGCCCACGGTATCGACCACCTTTGTGGGAATGCCGGGCTGATCCACGGTCTCGCGCTCGGTGACCAACAGCGCACCCGCTGATCCGCGCGTCATCGCCACCAGTTCCAGACGGTATTTCCTACGCAGCGAATGCAGCCGAGCCTCGACGGTGCCTGTATTCGCGAGGCCGCACGCCTCCGTGACCTCGTCCAATTCCTCGTCGCTGATCTTCAGCACGCTCGCCCGCGCCACCGACTCGCGAATCATGTCTTCGGAGTAAAACGGCTTGCGTAAATTCACATCGAGCACACGCCGTACGTCGGCCGCCGCTGCCACATCCAGCGCCTGCCGGATGGTTGCCCGCGACACCGCACCGCGTTGCCCCAGCGTGCCATAATACACCGCATCCGCCGCCACCACCCGCTCTCCCAGCGCGGAGGTCCACACGATGCCATCCCACGCCGCATCCTCGTGAATCGCATAGCTCGGCTTGCCGTCACCATGCACGACCACGCCCACCGTACCTGTGTTGGCATCGCTGTGATCCTGCACGAGCGAGATGTCCACTCCGTAGGCATTCAGGATGCGCTTGGCTTCGGTGCCGCGTTCATCCGCACCCACCGCGCTGACCATGGCCACGCGCGCCTGCAGCAGCGCGGCATGGCACGCAAAATTTGCAGGCGCGCCGCCAAGGCGTGGACCCTCTGGAAACAAGTCCCACAGCACCTCGCCGAGTGAAAGAATCGTGGGCGTTTTCATTCGATGCCCAGCTCCTTTTGGATTTGTTCGAGTGGCCGCCCCTTTGTCTCGGGCACCATCATCTTCATCCACACGAGTTGTAGTACCATCATAAAACAGAAGAATAGAAACACGGCTCCCGGCGGGAAGGCCTTCACCATCGCCGGGAAACAGGTGGTGAGAAGCAAGGCAAAAATCCAGTGGGTAAAGCCTGGGCTGGGTAAAATCGAGATATTTGAATTCATCTGCGGCGAGATCGCCAGTTGCCATGCGCGAGCGCCTCGCCGACCCGACCCTCCCTGCTCGCAGCCTGCTCCTCACCCCCCGCCTCGAAGTGCGCGAGTCGTGCGGGAATTATCTGCCGAGGAAATAAGTAGGCGAGGTTTTCAACCTCGCTCACCGCCACCTCTCGGGCTTGCGCGCCCCCGTCCCGGTATTCCGCCATCTTGGTGACGCCCTTGCCACTGCCTTGCAGTTCTGCTTTTTGGCGAGGTCAATGAGTGTTCCGTTTCCAGGAAAGGTTTGGGCAACCACGATTCCCGCAACGCCAGGCGATCCAGCCGCTGTGGCTCTCGCGCGTGCCGAAGCCGCCAGCAACCCGGGCGACGTCAAAACACTCCTCAGCCTTGCCCAAACTTTGCCCGAAAGCGACTTGGCGGAAGCCCTCGCAACCATCGACCAAGCCTTGCAGCTGGCCCCCGAAAATCCTGCCGCCCACGAGTTGCGCGCAGTCCATCTTGTAAAAGCGGGCCGCTTCAAGGAAGCGCTTGAGGCTGCGAATCATCTTGTACGGATTGCCCCGCAAACCGCCATGGCCCACGCATACCTTGCGCAGGCCGAAGCCGGGCTGGGTAATCGTCGTGCCGCACTCGCCGCACTGCACCGTGCATGGGAACTGGAGCCGTCGCTTGATTACGCCGCTTTCCAAATCCTCGAATTGCAAATCGAGGCAAATGCCGATGCGGAAGTGGAGACCACGCTGGAAAAACTGCGCACGCATTTCCCGGGGCCGCGCGCGATGCTCGTCGAGTTGCGCTACCGCCGGACAAAGCGCGACAAAGAAGCCGGGCTGCGCGTTTGGGAAAAGATGATCGTCGCACCGGAGTGCGATGGCGGGTCCCTGCTAGCCGCCGTGGCGATACTGCAGCAGGCAGGCTGGGCCGATGAAGGCGCGCAGCGCATCGAAGCCGCTTTGGGCAACCCTGCGATCCACAAGGAATGCGGCACCGCCTATACAACGCTCCTCGCGTTTGTGCGCCACCCGGAGATCGAGACCAGAGTGCGCGCGGTCCCTGCCAATACGCCGGTGGGAGTTGCCGCGCGGCTGGCTTGGCTGGCTGTGCTCGGCGAGAAAAAGCGAGGGAAGGAACTGGCCAAGCTGCTGCGATTTGAGAGTGCGGGACTGCGTGCAAATCCCGAGCTATGGGCGGCAACCGGCGCGGCGTTGCTGGGGTGTGGCGAACACAGGAAGGCGGGCAACTGGCTGGGCGGCTGGAAGAAAAGGAAGGATCTCACGGCAGCCGTACTTCAGCCCGTGGCAAAGGCGATGCGCAGCGATCGCAGAAATGCCGAGGCACGCGCGGCAAGCGAACTCGCGCTGACGCTGCCCCGCGACGCATCGTGGAATTTTCACCACGCATGGCTGGCGCTCGATAGCGCGCTCGGCAAAAAGCTCGAGCTGTGGAGAAAGCACCGCGACGCGACGGTTCGCGAGGAAGTGAATGCCTACGAGAAAGCACTGCTCGTCGTGTCACGCTGCGTGGCAGATGTGCTATCCGCACCGCAGGAGGAGCGGGCAGCCATCTTCGACCGATGCCGGAAGAAAATGCGCGCCGAGGATTACGTGGTGCATTATCACGCCCCTGATTTCTCGCACTCCATGCTCCACGCCATCTCTCTGATGGCTGTGGAATCGGGCACCAAATACACGCGCACACAGTGGCTGAAAAGCCTCCCGGACGTCTCGCATCGCACGAGAGAGCGCGTCGACCCCGTGAACATCTGGGAAAAGAACAGCACCTACGTGGTGCTCATCCTCGGCACCATTGGGTGGATCCTCTGGCGCTCATTCGGCGCAAAACTCCTGTCGCACATGCTGGAGAAGTGATCGAGCGGGTCGGATTTAAAATTCCTGCGGCCCATTCAAGTGCTCACATTTCTCCGGCTTCCCCGGAATGAAATCCACGACCTGACCCTGCTCGCGAAGCTTCGCCTGCAGCGCGGGGAGCGCGATGGCCTGGACGTCCGTCCCAGTCTTCGCCGCCGTCGCCGCGGCAATGCCTGCCGCATGGCCGGTGATCATCCACACGCTCTCCAGCCGCAGCGTGCAGAAGGCCACGTGGGTGTAGCTGGCGGCGCCGGGGACAAGCAGATTGGTGCATTCCGCGGCCTTGGGCGTGAGCGCGCCGTAGGGAATCTGGTAAGCGAAGCCCATGCGCCAGATGCGGCCCTCGTTGACAAATTCCGTCTCGCTGAGCGCCACGCGTTGAACGTGGTGGCTGTCGATGAAATGGCTGCTGATGCCAATGCTGTCCGGCTTGCGGCGGTCCTCCTGCACGTCCTTCTGCGTCACGACTGTTACTCCGCGCATGCGGCGAGCCTCGCGCACGTAGAGTTGATAGGGCAGGTTGCCGTTGTCGGCGAATTCGTCCTTGTGCAGCCCGAGCCCCTTCATCTCCGCCTGCATGGCAGTTGGCACTGAGTCATCGGTGGCGAGGAAGTGGAGCAGGCCGAGCGTGTATTCGAGGTGGTCCTCGTAGATGCGCGCCCGCTGATCGTAAGGGGCGTCGGACCATTCAAACTGCCCTCCGAAGTGACCGAGCGAAAACACGGCAGCCTGCTTGTTGTTGAGCTCGAATTTGCCATTGCGGCGCGCGTAGAGATCGAGAATGTCGGCCAGCTTCACAGGCTGCTTTTGCGCGGTCTTGTCGCGCAGCCACCCGGCGAGCAGCGCGTACCGGGAAGCATCGTATTTCTTGGGCTGGGGGATGGGCGCTTGCAGTTTCGCATCCTTCGCGACGGTCAGGCGGAAGTTATAATTCATCGGCGCGCGGTGCGCGTCGCCCTCCTTCAAATCCTTCGCCCATGCGCTGATGCCGGGGAGGAGCCCGCCGTTGTCGTCCACGGTGCGCGCCTTGCGGGGTGTCTTGTCGAAGCGGATGCCCGCGGCCTCCTCGCCAAACTCGGCCTTCGCCTCACGCCCAATCGCGTATTTCACCCCGGCGCGTGCCATGAGGTCGCCCTCGTAGCCTGCGTCAATGAAGACCTTCGCCTCCAGCTTGGAGCCATCGGTGAGCGTGATGCTGGTGATGCGTGCGCCATCTTTCGCAACCTTCTCCACACTCGCGCCGAAGCGGACTTCCACCCCGGCCTCGCGCAGCATTTCGAGGTACACTTTTTCCGCCACGCCAGACTCAAAGTAATACTCCGGTTTTCCGGTGCCGTAGTGCTTGCCAAGGCGCTTGTAGAATTCGTCCGCAAAGCCGCCGATGGTCCACTTCAGCATGTGCTCGCTCTCGGCCGTGTTGATGCCGCTGGTGCTGAGCCCGCCGACGTGCCGGGTGGGCTCAATGAGCAAGACCTTCGCGCCCTCACGCGAGGCGGTGATGGCTGCCGCTATCCCGCAAGGCACGCCGCCATAGACCACAATGTCCGGCGATGCGGCGCGAGTTGGGAGAAACAGGCAGATGAGCAGAAGAGTCGCAAGGAGGAGGCGTTTCATAAAGGGAGCCGTTCTGATTGTCGGAGAGAGAGCATACTTCATAAGTCTGACAGGCTTCGTTTTTGGACAGGTTTTTTGAAATATTCAGGAACAAACACGTATCAGAGAAACGCTCGCTTGTGGCGGCGGGCATCACTTCAGAGAGAATGCAGGTCG
Organism: Verrucomicrobiaceae bacterium; assembly: GCA_043753265.1. Taxonomy (GTDB): domain Bacteria; phylum Verrucomicrobiota; class Verrucomicrobiia; order Chthoniobacterales; family Chthoniobacteraceae; genus SXWH01. Next base: position 819 of record JAYUWZ010000241.1, on the reverse strand, counting down.
TAGCTGAGGCACCAAAAGTATTCGAATTCCACGACGCGGGCATTGGCGGTGAAGGGCGCGACGAGGGCGAGTAGTTCCTCACGTGTGGGGAAATTTTTCAGCACTTCGTGAACGCTGCCGTCGTCAAGGGGCCGCGCCTGGTAGGTGTTGCCATCTTCGTCCGTGCGGGAAATGGGAGTGCTGCTGCCGCAGACGAAGCGATTGTCCGCAAACACCACGTGCGCCCCGGGGTTCAGCGCGGAGTGAAATTCCTTGAGAAACTCCGCGAGCCGCCGCCCGGGAATGTGCGACCACCAAAACGCCGCAAGCCCCGCATCGAAATCGCCACGCAGGCCGCTGGCGGACCATGCATCGGCGCGGACGAATGTCGCACAGGCTGCACCGAGCGGCTTTGCACGGGCGATTTCCAGGACTTCCTCGCTGGCATCCGTGGCCACTATCGATTGCACGGCATCCGCAATGGCCGCCGTCCAGTAACCCGTGCCACACGCCACCTCCAGCACGCGCCGGCCCGCGAGCACCGAGCGCAGATGGTCGCGCAGTCTTGCCAGATCGTCCTGCCGCTCCGGCTTGTGGTAAATGCGTTCATACTCCGCAGCACGGCGGGAGTAGTAGGTGAGCAACTCGCTGGTGGCCATCGGTAGACAAATTGCGGAGCTTTCCCAATTCATGCGAGCCCTGAAATCGCACGCGCGCAAACGAGGTCTACGTGCCAGGGCGTGATTTAAAGTAGGGGCGGATGAGAGGGGAAAGGAGCGAGCAATGTTACGCCAGTTTCTGGAGTGCGGCAGCCCTCTGCCGCTTTGGATGGTGGGCGTA
>JAYUWZ010000240.1:0-1908 GCA_043753265.1 Verrucomicrobiaceae bacterium | reverse complement strand
GACACAACACCGCCGACCGCATCGCTTTCCGTAGCGGGCGGGAGAATACGAACGGTCTCAGCGAACGTGGCCGATGCGGTTGGGGTTGCCTCGGTTCTGATCTATTTTGCGGGCACTGCACTCGTGATGATTCTCCTCGCGTTCGTGCCGGAAGGAGCGCGCGCAAGGATGTGTGGATTGGCTGCAGCGATGCGGCGCGGGCTGGAGCGGGTGCCGCACTTCGTGCTGCTCATCGCGGCGGCGGGGGCCACGGCGCTGAGCTGCTACCCGGTCGTTTTTGCAGGGCGCAGTTTTGTGTCGCCGGGGAATGGCGTGCTGCTGCTTTACGACGATGCGCCCACACTGCCGGGTGCGCCGCCACCGCCTGCGGAGGATGCGCGTGGAGCAGATACCGGGGCGCTCATGTGGGCGCATGTCCCGTATTCCGTCATCGAGCACCGCTCGGTGTTTCAGGACAGGGAGATACCGCTGTGGAATCGCTACAACTATTGCGGCGTGCCGCATCTGGGGCAGGGGATGTCGATGCTCGGCGACCCGCTCCACTGGCTACCAATCACCCATGCGGGCGCGGCGTGGGCCTGGGACCTGAAGTTCCTGCTGGCAAAGATGCTCTTTGCACTCGGGGTGGGACTGTGTGCGCGGGCCGCGACAGGGCGGCTCTGGCTCGCGGTGATGATGGCGTTCTCGGTCTCGTTTATCGGTTTTTTCAGCTACCGGTTCAACCATCCCGCCTTTTTCGCGATGTGCTATTCGCCATGGATCTTGCACGCGTGGTTGCGGGCGGCGATGGCACCGGGGCGCGTGTGGCCGTGGGCAATCGCGCTGGCGCTGGCGAATTTCTGGCAACTCAACACCGGGGTGATGAAGGAGTCGGCGATGCTCATTGCCGGGCTCAACTTCACCGGCTTTCTCATCGTGCTCGACGCACAATCGGGTCGCCTGCGCCGGGTGGGCGCGATGCTGTGGGGGTTAGCTTTGTTCGTGTTGCTCTCGGCGCCGTTCTGGCTCGTGTTCCTCGATGCGTTGAAGCATTCGTGGACGCCCTATGACACGCCGAAAGCCTTTCAAATCCAGCCTTCGCTGGCGCTGGGCCTTTTCGATGATTTGTTCTACCGGCAATTCACAAGCTGGGAAAATCACTTCAATCCCTCGGCCAATTTTCTCATCCTGCTAGGGTGCGCGTGGGCGCTGGCAAATGTGCGCGCGCTGTGGTCAGAGCGGGCGTTTGCGCCGCTGGTGGTGGGCGCGCTGCTGTCTGCGGCGTTTGTATTTGGGGTCATTCCCGCAGCGGCGATTACCCAGATTCCCTTCCTCGCAAACATCGAGCATATCGACAACACATTCTCCGTGGTGCTCATCGCGCACCTCATCCCGATTGCAGCCTTTGGCCTCCGCTCCATGTGGGATGCCGCGCGCACGCCTCGCATGACGGGAGACTGGCTTGGGGCAATGGCGGTGATTGGCGCGCTCCTTGCACTCTATTACGCCTCCGCGCAGGTGATGCAGCGGGATGTGCCGGTGGGCGGCGCGCAGATGCACGTGAGCCGGGTTTTTGTGTGGTACTGCGCGGGATTGGCCGTGGTGCTCGTCGTGTTTCCCTGGGTGGTGCGCTCGGTGCGGCAAGCGCCTGGTTTGGGCATGGTGCTGCTGTGCGGGGCCGCGCTTTTCATCCTGCACTTCCGCCACGGCATGTGGACGGGGACGGATTTCGATTACTACGTGATGAACCCGCAACCCCGTGCCGACCTCGCGGCCCGCTCCCCGGCATTGGAACATGTGCGGGCTAAGATTGCGGCGTCGGGCGAGCCTTCGCGGGTGGCTGGTTTTCGCAAGGCGCTGGTGCCGGGATACAATGGGGTGCAGGGCTTCGAGCACTTTGCGGGTGCCGATGCGCTCGTGGGCCGGCAG
>JAYUWZ010000239.1:0-4315 GCA_043753265.1 Verrucomicrobiaceae bacterium | reverse complement strand
AAGTGATCGTTTTACGAGGTCGAGAGCCTCCTGGGCATCCCGCGCCTGCAAGAGGGCGTATCCCTCGCTCTCGAGAACGTAACAGGCGAGTTTGAGATTGGTGGCGTTATCGTCTACCACGAGGATGGTCGCGGGAATACTCATGCAGTGGGTTCAATGCGCATTGGGAGAATGACAGTGAAAGTGGACCCGACACCCGGGGCACTTTCAACATGGATGGTCCCCTGCTGGAATTCGACGATTTTTCGGGTGAGCGCCAGCCCCAAGCCAGTGCCCTGATGCTGGCGAGCGGGGCCGGAATCGAGCTGCTGAAACTCTACGAAGAGTTTGCTGAAGTCCTCGGATTTGATGCCAATTCCGGTATCCTTGACCTGCAGGGAGAGGCGGGTGTCGCCGTGGGCCGTGGCCAGCACCTCAACACTCCCGCCTTCATTGGTAAACTTCACCGCGTTTGACAGGAGGTTGAAAAGGATTTGCTTAAATTTCTGCTGATCCAAGAACAGGGAATCCACGGCAGGATGCACGGAGCGCTGGATGACGATGTTCTTGCGATTTGCCATCTCCACGAGAACCGCGCACACGTCTTCGATGACTTTGTGAGCGGAGAATTCCTCAGGAAAAAGTTCCATTCTGCCAGCCTCGACCTTGGACAAATCCAAAACATCGTTGATGAGCTGTAATAGATGCCGGCCATTGTCGACGATGTCGCCGAGAAACTCACGCTGCTTGGGCGTGAGCGGGCCTGGCCTTCCGTCGAGGAGAACCTGTCCGAAGCCGATAATGCCATTGAGGGGCGTCCGGAGTTCATGGGACATATTGGCGAGGAACTCGCTCTTGAGCCGGCTGGCTTCATGGAGCGTTCGTTCGACGCGCTTGCGCTCCGTCACATCGCGAATGGCGCTGGAAACAAACAAACCTTCCTCCGTCTCGAGCGGGCTGAGGCTGATCTCGACGGGAAATTCGGTGCCGTCCTTGCGCAGTCCGTAGAGTTCCAGCCCCGCACCCATCGCCCGCGCCTTGGGATGGGCGAAGAAGCCTCCCCGATGCCCGGGATGCTGGCCGCGAAACCGGGGAGGCACAAGTGCCTCAATTTGCTGTCCCAGCAATTCCTCGCGTTCCCATCCAAAAAGCCGGACGGCCTGCGAATTCACGAGCACAATCCGGCCCTCGCGATTTACGATAACCATCGCGTCAGGCGCAGACTCGAGCAAATCCCTGAATTTCCGATCTGCTTTTTTGCGTGTCGTAATGTCGCGAATTGCGCTCATGACCATCGGACCTGCCTCGGTTTCCAGAGGGCTAAGACTAATCTCGACGGGAAATTCCTCCCCATTTTTGCGCAGGCCGTAAAGTTCCAACCCTGCACCCATGGTACGCGTGCGTGGCGCTGCAAAGAAATCGGCACGATGACCGTGGTGACTTCCCCGGAAACGTTCAGGAAGAAGAATTTCCACAGGCTTGCCGAGCAATTCCACGCGTTGATGCCCGAACACTGTTTCAGCCTGCGAATTCACAAGGACAATTCGGCCGGTAACGTTGACCATGACGATGGCGTCTGGAGTGGATTCGAGCAATTGGCGGAACTCTGCATCCACGAGTTTGGCATCACGCAGTACTTTCAGATGGGTGACGTCCTTTTTGGTAAAAAGAAAATATTCAATTTGGCCGTTTGCGTCGCAAATGCCTTTTACTGAACCACTGATATATACAAACGAACCGTCTTTGCGCTGGCGTAACGATTCATATACTATTACGTCGTTCCTAGCTGCGTTCGCCAAACACTTTCGCAGATCCTCCACGCCGTTGAGAGGGACGATAAGATCTAGCAGGCTCTTCCCCACAGCCTCGCCGCGTGTGTAGCCGAAGATAGATTCAGCTGCGCGGTTCCATTCCAACACGTTCTCGTCCAGCGTAATAGCGACTATCGCATCCGGTGTATCGTCAAACAATCTTCGCTGGAAGTTGGGTTCCATTCGCTCAGGGCAGGTGCTTCTGGAGGAAGGCCGAATTTAGTAATACTTTCAATCGTGAGGCCTCACAAATGAAAATGTCCACAAATGATTAGCGAAATGCGAATAGTTCCAGCATTTGAAAGGTAACAGAATCGTTGGAAGAAGTATCGCCTGATGTTTAGTTTAATAGCGAGAATCCAGCAGGGTGGCGGTTCTGACCAGGGGCGGGGGTTAGGGTTATCGGGTTGCGGGCCGCGGGGGGCAGCCTGCCAAAGCGGTAGAAACAGTTCAATCTACCCGCAATACGCCATCCGAAAGGATGCGCACTCGGAGGCCGCCGTTTCCGCGCATGGCCTTTTCGGCGCCGGGGGCGAAGGCTTCGTTCATCCAGTGGCAGGGCGCGCTTTCCTGGGTACCCAAAAAGCGGACGCCTTGGAGCTCGAACTCCACGCCGATGAGCGCGGGAAGGTGGACGCCCTCGGTGATGATGTTGCGGCGGAACACTCCGGGGTTCTTGTCGTGCACGTCGAATTCCGCGCAGAGGCGCTCGTAGGTTTCGTAGGCGAAGAGGGTTGCCTGCCCCTTGTAATTTTCCTTGAAGTCGAAGAAGCGGTCGCCTTCGAGGCCGCGTCCAGCCACGCAGCGAACCTCGGCGACTTCCGTGGTCGGGTGGTCCCCCGAGGGTTTGTCGTGATGCCCGAAAAAGTTGTGGCCGGGACTGATATAGAGATGCCGGATGCGCGCTGCCATGGATCGAGCTTGCTCCCGCCGCGCCCTCGGGACAAACGGAAATATGGCGCATTCCGCAGTGCTGCTCGCAGGAGGCAAGTCGTCCCGCATGGGGCACGACAAGGCGGCGCTGTGCATTGGCGGGTTGCCGCTGTGGCGGCGGCAGCTTCATTTGCTGAAGGCGACCCAGCCTGGGGAGATCTTCATATCGATAGGCGAGGGCGGCTCCATTTTGGAGGGGATGGAGCAGGGCGTCTTGTTGCCCGATGCACATGCGGGGTGCGGTCCGCTTGGGGGGATTGCCACGGCTTTGGGACGCTGCGCTGATCCGTGGCTGCTTGTGCTGGCGGTGGATATGCCGGTGATGCCTGCGGGATTTTTGGCGAGACTCGTGGAGATGGCGGAACGGGAGGGGAGGGGGATCATTCCACGGAATGGTGCGGGAATGTGGGAGCCGCTCGCGGCGGTGTATCCGCGCTCGGGGTTTGATTTGGCGGAGGGGATTCTCGCCTCGGGGGAGCGGAAAATGGAGCGATTGATTTTATCGCTGATCGATGTGGGAATGGCTCGGGCTCTTGATTTGGCGCTGGATGAGGAGGCGTATTTTGAGAACTGGAATGAGCCTGGGGATGTGAGGGAGATGAAGGGTGTAACGTAAAGTGGCAGGGAACACTCTTGCGCCCAATTCAGGGCGCGAGGCGCAAGCGCGCAATCCTATGGCTGCGCTTCGCTTGCCATAGGCTATGCTCTTTCGCGCCTTTGGCGCGGCACACAGCGTGGCATCCCTCTCCGAGCCGGGACGCTCTGCCGCGTTCACTTTTCGCCTTCGAAAATAGGCTTGCGAGATTCATTGCCAAGCGGCGGCAGGCCTCATAGCGTAACGATGGTCTACCGTCCGCAGGCATCTGCGACCGGGCATTTTTTGCCGGGTCGTCAAAAGCGGGCGAGAATTCCTTACAAGAAAACATTTGCCGCGAGTGGATACGCCTGCTTTCCTCCGCGCCTCCAAAATCACAACTGCCACCTACGAATGGGATCCATTAAGAAGCGCCGCAAATCGAAAATCAATCGGCACAAACGCAAAAAGCGGATGAAACTAAACCGCCACAAGAAGCGTTTGCGCTACAAGAGCTAGGCGCTAGGATTTGCGCCATGAAACGGGTTATCATGGCAGCATTCAGCCGCAGCGCGCAGGGCGCTTTTGTCGCAGCCTTACTGGCTGTCGCACCCCTGCACGCTGTGCCGAAGAAATCAAAGGACGCGCAAAAGCCTGCAGCCAAACCGGCTGCGGTCGCTCCAGCCTCCTCTCCAAAGCCAGCAAGCCCGGAAAGCACGCCTGCCGCGCAGGTACCGGCGAAACCGCCTGTACCTGCTCCGGCGGCGGACGACCTCTACGAAGGTCCGGCTTCCACGCGCCCGAAACCGGCGATTCCGCCGGTGGTGCCCGCTGATGGCAAAATCGAAGCCCCGCTCTCTGCCGGGCCAAAGTTCGCCGACGCCTGGCCTTCCGAATACCGGAAGGCCGAGGCGGATTTGGCGCTTTCTCCAACGGGGGTCGGCCGATCCCAGGCCATGGCGGAATACATACGGGGACTCCATGCCGACAAAAAAGGAGATGCCGACGTGGCGCTGGA
>JAYUWZ010000238.1:0-9136 GCA_043753265.1 Verrucomicrobiaceae bacterium | reverse complement strand
GGCTGCGTGCACGCGGCGGCCTTGCTCGGCGCTGAGCACCTCGTCCTTTTCCGCGACGACGACGGCGAGGGGACCTTTGAATTTTTCGAGTTCGGCGGGGTTGTCGAATTTGTCCTGCAGGAGCAGGCCGATGGGGAGGAAGGGGAATCGTGCCTTGGCGACCTCCTCCAGGCGGGAGAAGGGGATGACGAGGAAGCAGCCCGCGACTTTTTCCGGGAGCCTGCCTGCCATGGCCGACGCGGTGCCGCTGCCGATGCTCTCGCCGAGGACGTAGAGCGGGCGCTGGTCGGCGGCGGCGAGTTCCTCCAGGGCGGCTTTTCCCAGTTCGATGAAGCGATCTTTTCCAGGCGAACCGGGGCGTGCGGCGTAGCCGGGATATTCGAAAAGGAAGACCTCCCAATCGGCTCCCTTGTTCAGGCTTTGGAATCCCTCCACGTAGTAAGAGCGGTCGCTTGCACTGCCCGCATTTCCGTGGAAGACGACCATGCGGTTGCGGGCCTTCGGGTTCGGCTCGTGCCAGCCGATGATGTCCCCCTTGGCGCTGCGCCATGGCTCCAGGCCCTCGCGCTTTGCCTTCGCGATGGCGGCGGGTTCGTCCATTTTTTCGGGAAAGTAGAGCATGGAACGCTGGCAGCCAGCGACGAACAGGATAATCGCGACATACGCCAGCGCAACGCAGCGCAGCACGCGCAGGAGGATTCGTTTCACGAGGGAAATCTGCCGCTACTCACGTTTTAGCGCGAGTGAAGAATGCGTGAGTTGCAAATTGCCGTGGGATTCCCCAGCCTCCGTGCCCAGCATGAGCAACGACCTCAATAGAATGCCCCGGCAGACTGCTTACATCGTTGGCAACGAAGCCTGCGAGCGATTCAGTTTTTATGGGGTGGTCTCCATCCTCACCAACTACGCGACGGTCCTATACGCCACGGAAAATGCAGCGGTGGAGGCAAAGGAGACGGTGCATTGGTTCAAGATGGCGTGCTACGTGATGCCACTACTCGGCGCCTGGATTGCGGACCGATTCTGGGGACGGTACAATACGATTCTCTGGCTGTCTCTAGCCTACTGCGTGGGCCACGGCTTGCTCGCCGTGGGAGAGGGAACCATGTGGGGGCTTTTTGCAGGCCTCTCTTTCATTGCCATTGGTTCCGGTGGTATCAAGCCGTGCGTCTCGGCTTTTGCGGGCGACCAGTTTGCCGGCGGGCGCGAGCATCTGGTGGGACGCATTTACAATTGGTTTTACTGGAGCATCAATTTTGGGGCTTTCTTTGCGTTTCTGTTCATCCCGGCCATCGCCAAGAACAAGGATTATGGCTACTCTTGGGCCTTCGGAATACCCGGTATAGCGATGGGGATCGCGACCATTATATTCTGGATGGGGAGGAAGTCTTATATTCGTGTGCCTCCCGCCCGCGAAACTCCACCGGCTGACCCTGAGACGAAGGCAGCGGATCGCCGCACGCTGTGGCGTATCGTGGCCATTTTCTCCACCATTCCGTTTTTCTGGTCCATCTTCGACCAGCAGCACACCACCTGGGTGCAGCAGGGGGAAAAAATGATCCCCTTTTCCATTATTGGCGTAGAGTTCAATGGGCAAACGATGCAATCGGTGAACGCCATTCTCATCTTGATAATGGTGCCTTTGTTCGCGCTGGTATTATATCCGGGTATCCAGCGTCTGGGTATGGCCCTTACGGATCTGCGGAAAATGGGCTGTGGCTTTTTCCTGGCGGCGCTTTCTTTTGTGGCAGCGGCGTGGGTGCAGGGGAGGCTGGATGGGGGCGAACAGATGTCGGTGGGCTGGCAGTTCCTTCAATACCTGCTGCTTACGGCAGGAGAGATACTCATCTCCACGACCGGCCTTGCATTTGCCTTCACCCAAGCCCCTGCGCGGCTCAAGAGCACGATCATGAGTTTTTGGACGGTGACGGTGGCGCTTGGAAACGCATTTGCCGCGCTCGTGACCCGCATCAACGCAAAGACGGTAAAGGCAACGGCACTGCAGGAGTTGTACTTTTATGCGGGCGTGGTGACGCTGGCTGGAATCGCGTTCATCCTCATTGCGCGCCGTTTTCCGAGCCCGGTGCCGGTGGCCGTGCCAGTTGTTCCGGAGGGAAAGAATCCGGTGTAGGATGCGAGGGAGTCCATGCACAGACGGACTAAAAGTCCGTCTCACAATGGGCTGCAGCTTCGTCACCCCTAGCATTGCAATTTTGCCTTCATTCATTCATAGCAGAACCATGCATTTTGCTCCACCCGCTGGCCGTTTCGCCCTTTGCGCATTGCTTGCGCTGGTGGGGATGCTGGTTTCGCCGCTGGGAGCTCAGGATAAGAAGACCTCGAAAATCTCGAAGGCCGCACGGGAGTCTGTGGAGGATCACATTCGAGAGGAGCTTGGCGTGAACCAGTTTACCACGCCCAGCATTGAGACGCTGCTCTCCGCGCTGCGCGAGTTTCGGCCGGTGCCTTATGATGCGGTGTCGCGCGATGTGCCTGAGCATGGACCCCAAGGACGGGCGCGGCTGGCGCTCACGACGGGGGGGCTTATTGCGGATGGATTTCTTGCGGTGGCTGCGGAGAAGCAGAGCCGCATCGAGCCGATTGGGCGCGCGCTGCTGCGTCAGGCCAAGGGACTGGGCGTGGGCGACCAGGTGACGCGGCACAGCAAAGGTATTCTTGATCGCGCGGCGAAAAAGGACTGGGACGGCGTGCGCGGGGAACTTATCAATACGCAGCGCGAGGTGGAGAAGGGGATGATGGCGCTGAAGGACGAGGAGATCGTGCATCTCGTGGCTCTGGGCGGGTGGTGGCGCGGGCTGGAGATTGCCGCGGGCATCGTGGAGGAAGGCTATACACCGGAGCGGGCCGCGCTGCTCGTGCAGCCTGCGGTGCTGGACTATTTCATCGACCGGGTGGGCACGCTGAATCCGAATTTCAAAAAGAAGAAACTCTGGGTGGCGCTGGATGCGAACCTGAGGTCGGTGCGCGAGATTGCGGTGAAGGAGGATCGCAGCCCACCCACGAAGGATGTCGTAAAAAAATTGCGCGGACTGACCCGGCAGATGAACGAAGCGATTGCAGCGGAGGAGGAATAGGCGTGAGGGCACCCGCATGGAGCGCAGCTCTCGTGGCGTTTCTCGTGTGTATGATTCCTGCAATTGCAGGTGATCGGGTCTACTGGGTGTGGCAGCGTGCGGTGCCGCTCACGGAACTCGAGGCGGCGGAGTTGCGCACGCAGGGGGTGACGAAGCTTTTCTGGCACGTGGCGACCATTGTCGATGGGCCGCCCGCCCCCGCACTGGTTACGGATCTTTCAAAGATGGCGCCGGGGTTTATCACCATTCCGGTCGTGCGTGTGGAAACGCGTGGGATGCCTGCCAGTGAGGAGTTTTTGAAGCTAGGGCGCTTTGCCAGGGATGGTGTGCTGCAACTGGATTTGGACAGTCCCGACCGCTTGCTGGGGATGTATGCTGCGCGGCTCACGGAATTGCGCACAAAGGTCCCGCACCTTGGCATCACGGCACTCGCGCACTGGCCTTCGGTGAAAGATTTCCCCGCGCTCGCCAGTAGTGTGGAGGAACTTTGCCCGATGTTTTACGATCTCCAGGCTGACCCAACCGATGTATCCGCAAAAGCGCCCGCGCCGCCGCTGCTCGATCCTGAGCAGGTGGAGCAACTGCTTGCGGGATGGAGCAAGTGCCCGACGCGGTGGCGGGCAGGCCTGCCGGTGTTTTCGCGGCTCACGGTTTTCGACGAGCAGGGGGTATCGAAGGGGCAGATTCCCTCGTGGGAGTGGGATGAGGTGGCGTTCAATAAACAGCTGCGCAGGCTCGCACCGACGCGGGGCGGAGTGACGCTAATGCGTGCGGGCGCGCCCACGATGATACAGCGGCGGCCCCTGCGAGAGGGAGACATGCTTGCGGTGCGAACCACGGATGCCGCCGCGTTAGCAAAGTGTATTTCGCTGGCCGAGAGCCATGGAGCGGTGGGAACGGTGCTGTTTCGCCTGCCATCCGCTGGGAGCCATGCGACGTGGTCGCTGCGGTCACTTCGCGAAGACGCTGCGGCCAAGCCGGAGATCGTGCTCCGCCGCGAGGGAGATGCCATCGTTTTGGGAAACAGTGGCGGGGCGGATCTGTCTCCACGGCTGGATGGGCCACGTGATGATCGGGATCGCGGGTATGAATTGGAAATCGATGCGCCGGCTCCGTTTTTCCGCGAGGCGGAGGCCGGGCAGTTTTACCGGGTGAATGCCCACGCAAGCCCTGAGAGGGAGCCGCGCGCGGTAAACGTGCCGCTCGCCACGCGGCTTACATTTTGGTTCAGTCATCTACAGGCGGGGGCTACACTCCGCTCCGGTATCTTTCAACTCGCACCCAATGCCGATCCCGCCCGCTTGCGCTGGCGTGTCACTGGCGGCGGGTGGCAACCGTTTGTCACACCATGAAACGCCTCCTTCTCATCCCGCTCGCAGCCGCTACCGCACTGGCCACAGGCGACTACTACGAAGAGTCGGTGCCCACGCTGAAAGTATACCTGAGCTACGATCGGCTGCCGAAGAAGAGTATTCTCGATATTGCGCGCGAGGTGAAGCCGGTGGGTGCAGCGAAGGAGCCCGAGTATGCAAAGGAGATTCCCGCAATCGCCGCGGCTCTAAAGGGTGGCAAAGCTCCGAAAGAGTTGCTGCCAAAAATCGATGCGCTCATCGAGGCCGAGCGCGCGCGTGCCTTCCGCGCTGGCAGCGGGCTGAATTCCCTGCTGCACGATTTGCGCGATCTTTGCAGCGGCCCCGCAGACGCGGTGGGGGCATCAGGCTACGTGGAATGGCGGCTGACCAACGGCCACGAACTCGGCTATACGGTGGAGTCGGGATACGAAAAACCGCAGCAGTACTGGGAAAAGCCCGAAGAGCCTTCGGATGAGTTTTTGAAGAAGTGGAAGACGCTGAAGGATGCCGCGCCCGAGGCGGTGAAGCCCCACTATCTCTATGCATACGCGGCCTACACTTTCCGCCTTGGGAATGATGTGGACAGCCAGGCGTACTTCGAGGACGTGGTGGAGGCCGCGCCTGAACATCCCCGCGCGGAGGTGGCGCTTTATATGGTCGGCCGATGCCTCTCGCGGCAGTCGCGCTTTTACAAGGACGACGGATACAAGAACGACGAGGCGAAGGTGGCTGAGGCGCGCAAGGCGATGGAGGGTTACTTGAAGAAGTATCCCGAGGGCCGCTTTGTGGGAGATGTGCTGGGCTGGCTGGGTGGACTGGAGATGAATGCGCAAAAGTATGCGGAGGCGCTGCCGTTTTTTGTGAAGATGCTGAATGTGCCGGGGCATCCTGAGTATGCGGTGAGTGCGACGAAGGAGATTGAGGCGTGCTTCCGTGCGCTGCACGAAAATCCCGATGCGCTAGCAAAGGCGCTTTCCGAACCGATCGTGGCGCAGGCGGCGGTGTATTTTGCGAGCAATGAGATCGAGCCTGTGGACGGCAATGGCGAGTATGAGTCGCCGGAGTTTGTCGCCGAATGGCGCAAGAAACTTTTCCCAGCGGTGGCTGCGGCGCTTTCCAAGCAGGCCGATCTTTTCAAGGCCCCCGGCTGGCAGCCGCGCTATGTTGCGTCCCTGGTGCTCGCGGCGAGCGGGGCAGGGGAACAGGAACAGGCGCTCAAGCTGCTCGAAGGCGTGGACGCGTCCGCGACAGACGATCTCGCATTTGCTCGCGCGGTGGTGCTACAGCGGGCAAAGCGTCTCCCGGAGGCCGTGGAGGCGTACCGGTTGGTGGCGAAGAAGTTTCCGGACTCTATTCTGACTCCTGGCTCGCGGGTCCGCGAGGCGCTGGTGCTGGTGGACGATCGCAAGGCGGGTGAGGCGGCGTTTGCCCTCATGGCAATCGACCAGAAAAAGAAAGTGGCGAAACCTGTCACACCGAGTCTCCCGCAAGAGACTCCGCCTTTAGAGGAGGAAGAGGAGGAGTATCAGGAAGGGGAGACGCGCGACCTCGATGGCGTGGATCCGGCGGACAAGACGCAGGTGAAGCAGTTGCTCGATACCATTTTCAATTTTGCGCCTGTCGCCGAACTGGCGAGTGCCGCCAGCAACGAAAAGGCACCGGAGGAATTTCGCGTTCGGCTCAAGGAGATCGTGGCCATCCGGCACCTGACCCGGGAACGATTCGCCGAGGCGCAGCCATTCATGCCGCCTGCGCAGTGGGAGCAGGTCGCGGGGCCGCTGGCAAAGCTCACCACCGCCGCCGCCGCTGCAAAAACGCCCGCGGAAAAAGCTGCCGCCGCGATGAAGGTGGGGGATGCATGGGCCGCCGCCCGGGGGAAACTGCTCACCGTGCCGCTCGACACCGAGGAATGGCGCCGGGCGGTATTCAAGGACGACCATGCCGTGGCCAATTCCACCCGCATCGAAAACGCCGCCGCGCTGGGGCTCACCGGGGCGACCGCCATCGATCTCGAGAACCGCGATGAACTGCGGCACGCATTCAATGCATGGATTGCGGCCAGCGATGTGGACCCCAAAAAGCCGCAGGCGGCCACGGCCGTGTGGCGCGCACTCCGTGCGATGCCCGATATTGCAACCGTCTCCGAGTATTCGCTGGAGAGGGCGCAGTCGAAAAAGTGGAACGATGTTTCCCGCAAGCTCTACGACCGGCTGCAAAAGGAGTATCCCACTTCCCCCGAGGCAAAGCGCCTCGCAGTCTGGTGGAGTCTGCCCCCAGGAAAACAGGAGGATGGCAGCCGGGTCTACCGGGGAGAGTTTGTGGAAAAACTCGAAAAAGCGGACCCAGGTGGAGAGGAAACACCCGACGAGGAAGTGCTGTCGCAAGTCGCAAAGGTGCTGCCTGCGGCGGAGACCAGTGTGGCAGACTTTGGCAAGACGGTGGCCGCAGGCCACAAGTGGGCGCGCGCGTCGTTGCACGGGCTTCCCTCCCAATGCGTCGTGAATTTTTTCGAGGATCTCGATCTCTTCGCCGCGACACCCGGACTCACCCACGAGGTGGTGAAGAAGTATGCGACGCTGCGCTACGATACCCTGCTGAGCAGCGCCATCGGTTACACCATTTTCCCGGATCGCAAAGGCGAGGAGAAAAAGGACGACCCCGGCACGGTGCGCGGGGATGATGCATTGCTGGCGGAGATTCGTGCCACGCAGGCCAGGGCGGAATTTGCGGGCGTGGCGGATTACCTCAGCTTCCTGGAACTGGCGGTAACGGCGAATCACTGGGTGTCCATCTCCATGAAGGACACCACGAAGCAGATGGATAAGAATGGCGAGGAGCCCACCTACTGGGGGCGCGACTATGTGGCAATGGAGCGCATGTGCCGCGAGTGGCTGGCGAAATACCCGAAGAGCAAAAAGCGCGAGGCTGCGATGCTGCTGCACTGCCGTGCGTTGAGACACGCCATGGAGCCTTACATTTACTACAAGCGTGCCTCGTGGCCGATTTCTCCACGGTGGGAGGGTGCCGAACTCGCGGAGAAAGTGCCGCGCATGAAGTTTGACGCCAAGGTGTGGAAAGCCGCGCTGGACCAGTATGACAAGGAGTTCCCCAAGGGGAGGTTTGCGGATGATGTGCTCGGCTACCGCGCCGATCTCGGGGTGCGGCTGAAAGACTGGAAACGAGCCCTACAGATCACCCTGGCCCAAGCGAAGGGCAAGGAGCACCTGCATCCCAACAGCCAGAATCGCCTCCGCACCATCTTCGCGCAGCTTGCGAAGGACGAGGATCGCGCGGATCTGCTCACGGCGATTCGCGCCATACCGGGAGCACGCGCTGCCTTGGAGGAGGAGCTAGGCGCTGCGGAGGACATTTCCGATCATCCGCTGCTCGTGCTCAAGGATTGGCTGGCACAGGAGGCGCAGCAGTAGTTGGAGTTCCGCGTGACAGAGCCGTAAGCGAGTGGAGGATATTATTGACCGGCGCTCTACGCTCTCGGAAAATATTATCACCTACCCTTGGAACCTTCACCCACTATGAAGAGGCAACTCCCTGCCGTCGTCGCTGCGTATCTGCTATCCGCAGCCTCTGGACACTCCGCCGCCATTGTGGTCTCGGGCTGGCTCACGAATGTGAATGGTGATGACAGCCCGTATGAGTACGCGCAGTTCGTCGCCACGCAGGATATCAATTTTGCGGCTACGCCTTACACCATCGTATGGAATGACGTCGGCCTCGTAGGCAGCACGGGCTCCGCGTCCTTTTCGGACGGATGGGCAGGCGGCTCCTTGCTCAGCTACGCCTTCCAACTCACAAACGGCCTCGTCACCCGGGGTGAGACGTTTTATGTGGGCGGCTCTGGCCAGCGACTCGCCGGAGCAAGCTCGGTCTCCTTTGCCGAGCAGCGGTGGCTGCGAGTCCTGAACACCAGCGCCTCATCGGGCGATGGGCTGGGAACGTTCGATTCCACCGGCGTGTTTGGAAATGGCGGACCCAATGCGGACGGCATTGCCATTTTCGCGGGGCTTTCCGGTGCGATCACTTCCACGTCTGTGCCGATCGATGCGGTGTTCTTCGGCGTTAGCGTCGGTACTGCCCACCCAGCCACGGGAGGGTTCAAGGCTGCGGATAACGACCACTATACCTCGGCAGGGGTCTTTGGCGATGCGGGCAATTCCTTTCTGTTTCCGGATCTGGCCCAGAATGAATTCCAGCGCCTGGCCGGAACCTACAATTGGATGACCGGCGAGTGGGATTCCGCGCGGTCGAGCAATGTGGTGGCGCTCAACAACGGCTCACAGGTGTCCGCCATAGCGAGCACCATTACCTTGGTACCGGAGCCTGCGAGCGGTCTGCTCGCAGCCGGGGCGGGTGCTGCACTGATGGCGAGGCGTGGGCGAGGGCGGCGTGTGTAGTTCCCAGGGAGGAACCACGAAGACTCGAAGGCCCGAAGAAGAAGAAAGAGGACTACGAAGTGGGGGATTCAGAGCATAGGGCATCTTGAGTGGGGGTGAAAGCGTCCGTGAGAAACCGGGGTTTGTTCCGCCTAAAGGCGGGGCTACACCTGCCCCGTAAATGTGCTGAACCTCTCAGTGGCCGCCCTTCTTGGTGGTGAAGAAGGGCGTGAACATCTGACCGGCCGGCACGTCGCCGAGGCGATCACCGGAGTCGATCACCGAAAGGCGCAGACGA
>JAYUWZ010000237.1:0-9138 GCA_043753265.1 Verrucomicrobiaceae bacterium | reverse complement strand
GCAATAGCCGCACTCCCACGAACCGCGTCCCCCGCCTTGAACGTCCACCGCAGCTCCGGCTTCTTCGGCGCAGCATCCGCCGCCCGCCCCTGCAATTGCGGCCCCCCCCGGTGCATCGGCCAGTCCCCAGCCTGCGCCCCCACGGCAAAAAGCACCGCAACCCCAAACCCCAGCCACCGCCGGAAAACACTCGATTTGGCAGTGAATTGGCAGACCGAAAATGGGGCGATAGTTTTCATTCCAGTGTATTATTGGCTCAAAGCGAACACGGTGTAACGAGAGACGAAGAGCCCTGTATCGGAGGGCCAAAGGCGCGGATTCATCCCAGCCTGGGGCAAGCGAGGCACGAGCTTCGCCCCAGGTTTCGATAAAACAAAACCGAAAGCTCTGAAAGAGCGCCCCAAAAAGTTGATTACAGGCTCTGACCCCGCATTTTCCACCAATGCAGTCCGCGCCAAAGGCGCGAAAGAACATAGCCTAGTGCCCAAGCGAAGCGCGGGCCTAGGAATAAGGCCCCGCAGGCTGCGCCCTGAATAGGGCGCAAGAGACGGCTGAATTCTCAGTACGTCGGCTTTCATAAAAATACAGCCTACAGCAACCTCCCATAAATCCCCGCAAAATCCTCCGCCGTAATCGTCCGCGGATTAAAACTCGCCGTCCACTGCTTCGCCGCCTCCTCCGCAAGCACCGGAATGCTCTCCGAAGTCACCCCAAAGGCCCCAAGTCTCGACGCGAGCCCGGCAAGCGAAAGAATCTCCTCCAGCGCCGACGCCAGCGCCTCAGGCTCCTCCGGCAGCCGTGCCGCCGCGCAAAGCGCCTTGTAACCCTCGCTCGATGTAGTGGCATTGAACCGCACCACCTCCGGCAGCGCGATTCCCACAGCCTGCCCATGCACCACATCGTGATGCGCCGTGAGCGGATTCGCCGCACTGTGCGCCGCACCCAGCATCGAATACTCAATCGCCAGCCCCGCACACGCCGCGCCGAGCTGCATGCGCCCACGCGCCGCAAGGTCGCCGGGCTCCGCCAGCACGCGTGGCAGCGCGCCAAAGCAAAGCCGGAAACCCTCCCGCGAAAACACCGCGGATATCGCGTTGCGCTTCCGCGTCACCGCTGTTTCCACCGCGTGCGCGAGCGCGTCCACGCCCGTGCAAGCCGTCACGCGTGGCGGCTGGCTCAGCGTGAGTTCAGGGTCGAGAATCGCAATGCGCGCCGCAGCCTTCGGGTCGAGGCACGCCATCTTCTGGTGTGTGACCTCATCGGCAATCAGCGCCGCGCTCTGGCACTCACTGCCCGTGCCCGCGGTGGTCGGGATGGCGATGAGCGGCAGCATCGGCTTCGTAGCCTTGCCCACACCCCAGTAGTCCTTCATCTCGCCACCGTTCGTCAGGATGAAATTCGCACCCTTCGCCGTATCCATGCTGCTGCCGCCGCCGAGCCCCACCATGCAATCGATGCCCGCCTCGCGCGCAATGGCCACGCAGCGCGCGACATCGGCGGTCGTGGGGTTTTCATGCACGGAATCATCCACCACCACAAAGATACCCGCCTTTTCCAGCATCTCCTTCGTACGCCCCGCGTGCCCCGCGGCGACAATGCCCTTGTCCGTCACCAGTAGCACGCGCTTTGCGGAAAGTTCGGTGGCTAGGGCGCCAACGCGCACAAGGGTGCCCGCGCCAAAAACGAGGCGGGTGCGGGATTGCCAGTCAAAAGCCACCGGTAGCAGGTCGGAAGCGGATTCAGGTGCAGCGGCTCGAGTCATGTGAAAAGTGGAACGAAGATGTGGATGTTCAAGCCGCGAGGGCAGCAAAAACTTATGCCATTTGCTCTATAGCGCACGCGATTCGTTTGGCATCCCTCTCATGAGCGTATTGAAACCCCGCCCCGCAAACGAAGATGCACAGATTCATCCGTGGCCCGACGCTCCGCGCCGGGGTTGTTTGTAATCTGGGCATTCCAAAGTAAAGGCCCACCTCCGACCTGCGCCTTTCCATTGGACGTTGGACGTTGTGCGTTAAGTGTTGGACGTTTTGCCGTGCCTCACTGCTTGATCACCAAAACAAAAAACTGCGACCCCTGCGGATCGAGCCCCAGGTTCTCATTCGCAATCTGCCACCGCGCCCGTGCCGGGTCGTAGTAAACGCCCAGCGGGCTGTTGTTGTAATGCACCTGATTTCCAGCCCCGAGGTAGTGTGTCACAAAGAGCAGCGCATTCGCGTCGCCATTGCACATGGGATGATCGATCTCCGTCCCATTGTTGCTGACCTTGTTGGCAATGGTCGCCGTATGCAAAAAAGCAGGCTTGTTCACTCCAGTGAGCCGGATGGCCCCATTATCCACCGCCAGCGCCACGCCATCCCCATCGCCCGAGTAGGACGCAATCACCCCCGCACCATTCAGTGAACGCGTCTCCCCCAGCACGCCCGCACTCGTGGACGTGGCATCGGTCGCGACCCCGTACACCCCGTACCCGCTGGGTGTCTCGCCATATACGCCCCATCCGCTGCAGCCATGGTAACCGCTCACACCCACCCCCGAAGACCCCAGTCCCTTGTTCACCCCGCGCAGCGCAGCCGAGTAGTCGCCTGGCGAAGTGGCGCTCACCTCCCCATACACCCCGCTCACACCCACAGTCGGCCCGATCGATCCCGTCGTGGAGGAAACCTTGCCAACCAGTCCCGCAACCAATCCAGTGGGCGAAGAGTTCACGCCCTCCACCGCCGCGCCGCTGCCGGAATTCTCGACAGAGATCCCGCTGGAGGCAGAACTGCCCACCGTGCTGAAGGGCACGGCTACGGTGGGTGCCAGTGTGATTTCCAGTTCCGGCAGGTGCCCCGTGGCCACGTCTTCCTTGCTCGAAAGGAACGCAAAGACGGGCGAGGGGACCGATGGCGCCAGGGCGATGCCGTGGTTGGGCAAAGTCCCATCGACCCAGTCTTTCACGAGGTCGGTAAGGTCCACAGTGAGATACTTCCGCGCACTCGCGAGTGGGAGATTGATGCCCGTGTATTCCGCCGCCCCGAGTGCCGGCAGCGCACTGGCCTTGAGTGTGCCCTCGGTCCAGGGGGCCGCCACCGGGAAGACATCGTAAGCGCCCGCCTTCACCACTCGATCCACCCACACCTTCAGAGTGGCCTTGCTGATGCCGGCACCCAGCGTGCCCGCCGGGAGCGTGGACAGGTCGAACTTCATGAACGCGCTCTGCCCGGTTCTCAGAATCATCGTGCGCCCCGCTCCAAAGTTCACAGCCGGCCGGGCCGTGTTGGTGTTGGTGTCATCGGTCAGCAGGGCTTCGACTGCCATGAGCGGATTGCCCAAGAGTAGGGTCACCAAAATCGCTGCCTTGGAAAGGATGTTCATCGGGTTGAAGATTCGCGCCGAGTGGATACCCGATTGCCCTGGGTGGCAATCGCAAGCGCCCTTGCCTTCAAAAGGAAACAAAACAGCCGCCGGATTTTCTCCGGCGGCTGCTGTGATAAATGTCTCGCTTGTAGCTGCTTAGAACGGGATGTCGTCCGGCTGCGCGTCCAGGTCGGGATCCGCGGGCGGGCGTGGCGCACGGCTCGGCGGGCGCGAGGCCTGCGGAGACTGCGAGGGGGCTGCCTGGGAATCCGCGTAATCGGATCCACCGCCGCCTCCACCACTTCCGCCGGGGCCGCCTTCGCGGCTGCCGAGGAACTGGAAGCTCTCCAGCACCACCTTCAGCTTGCTGCGCTTCTGGCCGCTCGCCTTGTCATCCCACGTGTCCAGCCGCAGGCGGCCTTCCACATAGAGCGGGCGCCCCTTCTTGCAATACTCGCCGATCGTCTCGGCCTGCTTGCCGTAGGCTTCCACGTCGATAAACGTCACCTCCTCGCGCTTCTCGCCGGAGTCCGGCAGGGAATAGACGCGATTCACGGCGAGGCCTATCTGCGCGATGGCCGTGCCTTTCGGTGTGTATTTGATTTCGGGATCCCTTGTGAGGTTCCCCATCAGCATGACCCTATTGAGATTCGGCATGGTGGCAGGATTGAGAGGACGGGCAGCGAGAAGCAAGCAACTTAGGCAGACTTCTTCGGCGCGCGAGCGAACTGCTGGCGGTAGATGTCGTCGTCCAGCTTGAAGCGGGTCTGCAGCTTCTGCACGACGCCGGGCGCTCCGGAGAACACGAAGTTCACGTAGAAGCCCGCATCGAGCTTGCCAGCCGTGAAGCTGAAGTGGCGCGTATCCATCTTCTGGATGCTCTCCACTTCTGCGCCCTCGGTCTTGAATTCTTTTTCGAGACGGTCGATGATCTTCTGGGCGCCATCTTCTTTGCCTTTCACATTGAGGACGATCAGTCCTTCGTAACGAGTATTGCTCATGGTCTAATTTTTGGTTGTTGCGTGTTGATTGAATCGGTTCATTGCTGCGGCGAAGCTATTGGCCTGCGCAAACTCAATGGCCTCCACGGAGCGGGCGATTGCCTCGTCGAGCGCAGGGCGCTCATCCGGTGCGAATTTCCCGAGCACGTGGCCCACATGACCCGTGGCACCGCCGGCGGCGGCACCAATCCCCACCCGAAGGCGGGGGATGGCCGGCGTGCCGAGATGCTCGATCACGCTGGCCAGGCCATTGTGCCCGCCCGCGCTCCCGCTTTCGCGGAGGCGGAGGCGGCCCAGCGGCAGCGCCATGTCGTCGAGGACGACAAGCACGCGCTCGGGTGCAATTTTGTAAAATTGCCCGATCGCATTGGCGCTTTGCCCGCTGAGGTTCATGTAAGTTTGCGGTTTGCAGAGCCACACATCGCCGAGAACGGCGACTTCAGCCTGCCACTTTTTTTCCGTGCGGAATCTGGCTCCCGCGCCCGCGGCCATACGATCCAGGATCATAAAGCCCACGTTGTGGCGCGTGTCCGCGTAGTCCCGGCCAGGATTGCCCAGGCCGATGATCAAGCGAAAGGAAGCCATTCATCCGCGCTCGGTTACTTCTTCTTCGCGTCCTTCTTCGCGTCCTTCTGGCCGGCTGCGGGAGCGGCGGCACCGTCGGCCGGCTTCTTCTCCTTGAGCACTTCGGGCTCGGCTGCACCGGCTGCACCAGCGGCGGGCTCGACTTCCACGAGCGGCGCGGCGAGGTGGAATACCACGGCGTCTTCCGTGTTCAGCGCGGTCACGCCTGCGGGCAGTGCGACTTCCTTCACGTGGATGGTGTCGCCGATGTTCAGGCCGGAGATGTCGACCACGATCGTCTCGGGGAGATCCTTGGGCAAGCACTCGATGTCGAGTGAGCGGATGATCTGCTCGAGCAGGCCGCCGCCGGTTTTGATGCCCGCGGGTTCGCCGAAGCCGACGACTGGCACGCTGGTGTGCATCACTTCGTCTTCCTTCAGGGCGTGAAAATCAAGGTGCATGATGTGGCGCTTCACCGCGTGGTGCTGCACCGCCTGCACGAGTGCCAGGGCTGTGGTGCCACCGGCGATTTCGAGGTTCACCAGCACGTGCTCACCGGTCGACTTGCCGAGGGCGAGGGCGAGAGTGTGGGCGTCGAGCTGGAGGTTTTGTGCCTCCTGGTGGCGGCCATAGATGGTGGCTGGGACTTTGCCG
Organism: Verrucomicrobiaceae bacterium; assembly: GCA_043753265.1. GTDB lineage: Bacteria > Verrucomicrobiota > Verrucomicrobiia > Chthoniobacterales > Chthoniobacteraceae > SXWH01. Next base: position 3,577 of record JAYUWZ010000237.1, on the reverse strand, counting down.
GCTTTACGAAGTGCCTTTGCCGCGACGGTACCGACACCGTTGCGAGGTTCTGCTTTGAGTTGGATGGTTTTGGCCATTGCTTTGGTAGCTACTGCTGGTTTGTGTTTTTGTTATGCTTTGGGGATCTGGAACAGAGAGGAGACCGACTCGTCGCCGTGGATGCGCTGGATGCCTTCGCCCAGCAACTCCGCGATGCACAGCGGGGTGATCTTGAAACTTGCGTCCGTGCGCACTGGCACGCTGTTCGTGCAGACGAGCTCGGTGATTTCGGAATTCTTCAGCCGGTCCATGCCCACGTCGCTCAGCACCGCGTGGGAAACACAGGCCATGATTTGCTTTGCCCCGTGCTGCTTGAGGATGCGCGCCGCCGCCGTCAGCGTCCCGGCAGTCTCCGTCAGGTCATCGACCAGAATCACGTGCCGGCCCTGCACGTCGCCGATCACGTTCGTGGCCTCCACCTCGGTGGGGCTCGTGCGGCGCTTGGCCACGATGGCCAGGTCCGCGCCCAGCGCCTGCGAATACGCATTCGCCATCTTCAGCCCGCCCACATCCGGCGACACAATTACCGGATTATCCAGATTCTTATCCCGGAGATACTTGATGATCACCGGTGCCGCGAAGAGATGATCCACCGGGATGTCGAAAAATCCCGCCACCTGCTGCGCATGGAGATCCATCGTCAGCACCCGCTCCACGCCAGCGGCGGTGAGCAGATTTGCCACGAGCTTGGCCGTGATGGGCACGCGGGGCTGGTCCTTGCGGTCCTGCCGGGCATAGCCAAAGAACGGCACCACCGCGGTGATCCGCGAGGCGCTCGCACGCCGCGCCGCGTCCACCATGATGAGCAATTCCATCAAATTCTGGTTGGTCGGCGGGCAGGTCGGCTGAACCAGATACACATCGCGTCCGCGAATGTTCTCGTTGATTTTGACCATGGTTTCACCATCGGGAAACGAATCCACGGTGGCATCGCCGAGCGGGACTTTGCAGTACTCGGCGATTCGACGGGCCAGCTCGCGATGAGCGGAACCGCTGAAAATTTTCATCTCAACTGGTGGGCGATAGTGCATCCAAAAAGGGGCGGGAGCGTAGGCAACAAGCGCACTTTGGCAAGGTGGAAAAGCGGGAAATGCCTATTCACCGAATATCGAGGAATGCCTTTTCCTCATTTTGCGTGAAATCCGGCGGGCAGTCATCTGGAGTGCGGGAGCTTGCTCCCGCTCTGGCGGGCGCGGAGCGCAGGCGGGAGAGTTGCGCGATACTCGGCGGCACCTTCTAACGATTCTCAATTCACGAACCACGATGGATACGGGTGGTATACCCACCGGCTTCGCCCTCCAGAGCGGGAGCAAGCTCCCGCACTCCAGATGGCCATTCTTCCAATTTAGTCCGCCACTGAATTTCGGAAATTCGAAGTGCTGCGCAGATTCCTGAGGTCTCGGAATCATCGATGCCATTCGCTTCGTCCACACTGCAAATTATCTCTCCGCATATCATCCCGAAATACTATTACTTATTAAATCCTCCAATTTATCTAACCCGGTCAAAATTCCCAAGAAATACCTAGGCTCTTCGCCCTTGGTATTGTAGGAAAGAGACCCATGGATGAGTAGGAAATATTCCCATCTATTCATCTTTCCAATACCCACCCCATCAAGCATTAGCAGAATTGGTAACAATCTTTAAGGATTGTAAAATAAAGATCGCAAACTGCTCCAAAATACCCCAAGAAATCTCAAAGGTTTGAAGCCTGCTTCGAGTGCATCGATTGGCGGTTCCGCCCCAGGGACCGCGCTCAATTGGGGCTTGGAGCGTTGAGGAGAGACTTTCCGTCAAGTCATCATGTCCTTTTCGCATCCGTTTACATATCTTGCTGCCTGTGGCGCGCTTGTGGGCATCCTGCTCACGGTGCTCGTCACCCCCCCTGGTCGCCGTATGCGCCGGGGCGCAATCATTTGTGCCGCCGCCGTGCTGGTGGCCCTGTGCGAGTTGCTCGCGACCCATCCCGACAACTCCAGCCTCCAGCGCGAGGGGTTGCTCGTTGGCGGCATCCTCCTTTTTCTGTTGATTGGCATGGTGGGCGTCCGCGAGCGCCTGCTCGTGGATCACCGCCGCTGGCGGCAGGCCGAGCTCGAGCGCTCCGTGGCCGAGGAGCGCTGGCGGCTCATGGTCCAAAAGACCCCCCTCGCGTTCATTGAGATCGATTCCTCGCTCCGGGTCCTCGAGTGGAACCCTGCCTCCGAGCGCCTCTTCGGCTATTCCCGCGACGAAGCCATGGGCAAGCCCGCTGCCGGGCTCATCATCGCCGCGGAGCGCAGGGCCGAGATCGAGGAAGTCTTGCGCCGGGCGCTTGCGGAGGAAATCAGTGGGCATCACGTCAATCAAAACGTCACCCGCGACGGCGGCCTGGTCACCTGCCAGTGGCACAATACCCTGGTGAAAAACGCCGCGGGCGGCTCCGTGCTCTATTGCATCGCCCACGACATCACTGAGTCCACCGAACTGGAAAACAAGCTGCGCCACTCGCAAAAACTCCAGTCCATCGGTCTGCTCGCCGCCGGCGTCGCGCACGATTTCAACAACCTCCTCACCATCATCCAGGGCCACAACGATCTGCTCCGCAACAGCCTCGGCGGGGCGCGCACGGAGATGGAGGGGGCCATGGAGCGAGAGCACTGCGAATCCATCGCCTACGCCGCCGAGGGTGCCGCCGCGCTCACCCGCCAGCTCCTCAGCTTCAGCCGCCAGCAGGCCATGCTCCCCACGAGCCTCGACCTCAATGAACTCGTCGAGCGCTCCACCCGCATGCTCTCCCGCCTCGTCGGCGAGCACGTCACCATCCGCCGCAGGCTCGGCGGCGCGCTCCCGCTCATCAAGGGCGACCCCAATCTGCTCGAGCAGGTCATCACCAACCTCGTCGTCAACGCCCGCGACGCCATGCCCAAGGGCGGCAACATCAGCATCTCCACCACCATGATCAAGGTCACCCCCGACCGCAGCCGCCGCACTCCTGGCGCGCGTCCGGGGGAAATGGTGTGCCTCAGCGTCATGGATAACGGCCACGGCATCCCCGCCGACAAGATCGACCGCATCTTCGAGCCTTTCTTTACCACCAAGGGCGTGGGGAAGGGGACCGGCCTCGGCCTCGCCGCGGTGCACGGCATCGTGGAGCAGCATGGGGGCTGGATTGAAGTGCGGAGCTGGCCCGGACGCGGCACCACCTTCAGCGTCTTCTTCCAGGCTGCCGCCCCGGCCTCCGCGGGCGTCATCCTTCCGCAAGCCTCCGAGCCCCGCCTTGAGATTCCGCGCATTCCCACCCATTGCAATTTTACCGTGCTCGTCGTGGAGGACGAGGACGTGCTCCGCGAACTCTGCCAGACCATCCTCGAAGCCAACGGCTGCCGGGTCATCCTCGCCAACGACGGCCCCCAGGCCATGGTCCAGTGGGAGCACCACGCCGACGATATCGACGTGCTGTTTACCGACATGATGATGCCCGGCGGCATGGGCGGCTACGAAGTCGCCCAGCGCCTCCGCCGCGAGCGCCCCGAGCTCCCCGTCGTCTTCTGCAGCGGCT
>JAYUWZ010000236.1:0-4344 GCA_043753265.1 Verrucomicrobiaceae bacterium | reverse complement strand
TCATCTGGGGCGGCGAATTCGGACGCACCGCCTACTCGCAAGGCGACATCAAAGCCGAAAACTTCGGCCGCGATCATCATCCCCGCTGCTTCACCATGTGGATGGCCGGCGGCGGGATAAAGCGCGGCTACGTCCACGGCGCGACCGACGACTTCGGCTACAACATCGTCGATGGCGGCGTCCACGTGCACGACTTCCACGCCACCATGCTCCACCTCCTCGGAGTAGACCACAAACGCCTCATCCACCGCCACGAAGGCCGCGACTACCGCCTCACCGACGTCCACGGCCACGTGGTAAAGCAACTCCTGGCCTAACTAATGCGGCCCTCGGCTTTACGAGGCCAGGTGCTCAAAAGTCGTCAGCCCAAAACCGCTGAAGCCGCCATCAAACGACGTGAGCGCACACCCCTGAGACTCCGCGTGTGCAGCGAGCCACGCGTCCGTCCAAAGCGCTGGGGAGGTCCGATGGCCGGTCGCATAGCGCCGAAACAGGGCTTCCAGTTCGGGAAGAGGCTCGGACCAGAATACACGAGGGTCCGCCGCGATGCGGTCCCAAGCTGCAAAGGCCATTGGCGGTTTTAAGGCCAACACAATGCCACGGAGCGGTCAGAACGGCGTTCCCGCCATTGCCACGCAATCTTGTGGTGTACGTGAGCGGACACCAAAATGCTGAAAAGCACGTTTACATCAGCCACTGTCGGCCCACTCATTTTCTGGCTTCGTGCAAATCCTGTTCGTCCATTAAAGCCGCTATCTCATCGTTGGACAAATGAGGCACGGACGGAACGATATCCAACCCGATGGGCGGCTCGGTCATGCGTTTTCTGTCGATTTCCGGCTTGCCGAGTTCTCGCGCCAACGCCTGGGCAATGAGGTCTTCCAAGGACAAATGGCGCTCCACCGCCGCGAGCTTCGCTCGGCGAAACAAGCCCTCGGAAAGCTCTACGGTCGTGCGCATACCTTTATAATTATGCACAACGAGACCCCGAAGCCAGTTCAAACTTGGCGCGCTTCAGCCCGGTTCTACAGGAACAGATCAAGCTCCCAAGCAACTCCGACCTGCGCCTGAACATTGGACGTTCAGCGTTGGATGTTGGATGTTGGACGTTCCCGGCCTACGCCTCCGCCCACTCAACCATGAGCTTCCGCCCAGCCTGTCCGGCGGCGAAATACACACGGCCTTGCGCATCGGCTTCCACGCGGCATTCGATTGCCGGAGCCGTGCCATCGGGCGAGGGAGTGATCCCCTTTGCGATGAACACACCCAGCGGACGCGGAGCCTCGCCCACGCCCGTCTGGCCCTGCTGCAGGCGCACGCGCCCCTCGATGCCGCCATTGTCCTTCGCGCGCCACGGGAATTTCCCATGCGCGGGCAGCGGCTGCCGGGGATTCAGCACGATGCCGCCATCGCCGTCTTCCAGCGTCACGAGCACCGGGCGCAATACCTGGCCGCTATTGTGAACCTCGAGCCCCACACCAGCCTGCACACGCATGCCCGTCCACACTTCGATGGCGCTTTCCGCCGCCGCCTTGAAATCATCCGGCGCCTCATTCATCTGCGCGCGGCGCAGCGTCTCGATTGCCAGTGCGGACTTGCCCACCTGGCGCAGCGATTGCGCATAGTTCCAGTCCAGCCGCTTGCTGTAGCGACCACCCGTCACCGCGGGCTGGATGTAAAGCTCCAGGCCGCCCGCATCTGCCGCGTCTCCGAGCATCGCGCAATATTGCAGCAGCACTTCCTCGGACTTCTGGTTCCGCTCATACGCCCTCGCCGTGTAGGAGACCGCCTGCGGGATATCGCCGCGATCCCGCGCCATGCTGCTCGCGAGCAGCAGCGCCATCCACGAGCCACGCTCATCTGCAAATTTCGCCAGCGCCTCTTCCTTCGCCTGGTCGGGCTCGCCCTTCAGGCCAAAGTAAATGCCCAGCGCCTGTTGCAGGTCGGGGTTCACCGCCAGCGTCTGCTCCAGCGCCGCGCGCTCACCCGCCTCGTCGCCCGCCGCATTGCACGTCTGCGCGAGATTGAAAAAACCGAACGGATCCTTGGGGTTCACCTCTGTGTATTTGATGATGGTCGCCTTGCTCTCGTCGTTGCGGCCCAGCATGCGATAGCCCGCGCCCAGCGCGATGAGGCTGCGCGGATCCTCGGGATTCAGCTCCACTGCCTTCTCCAGCGCCTTCACGCCGACCTCGGCAATCACACCTTCCTTCAGCAGCGTCTCGCCAAATTGCACGAGTTGTTCCGGGTGCTTCGCCAGCGCTTCGAGCTGCTGCTCAGCCATCTGCTTGAACTGCTCCACAGGCACCACCACGGCGCTCTTGGGATCCTTCGGGTCACGCAGCAGGCGCACCGCCGCCTTCAGCTGCACCAGCGACTCGAGCGCCACCTGGTCCTCGGGGTTCGCCTGCACCGCATGCACAAACGCCTGGATTGCCCCCTCGCGATTGCCATTCTCCGCGAGCATCGTGCCGAGATTGTCCCAGATAAAAGGAATGCCCGGGGCCTTCTGCGCGGCCTCTGCGTAAAGGCGCACGGCCTCCTGGTCATTGCCACCCTGCCGGTGCACGAACGCCTGGTGAAAGAGCGAATACGCCGATCCTTCGTGATGCTTCTCGATCTCACTGAGCAACTCCGCCGCGCGCGCATACTCATGATCCTCGAGCGCTTCCGTCATCGCATCGAAATGCTCCGACGCCGCGATGAATCCACGCCAGGGCCCGATGATCCCAGGCTCGCCCTCCACGCACGCACGCATGCCGCGCACCAGCGCATTCAGATCAAACTGCGTCGTCTTGCCATCCGGCGCCGGCGCATCGGAAGGCCAGGGAACATTGTTGGGGAGGCCAAAAAATCCAAGCTGCCAGGCGGGCGATTCAATCCAGGTAAAAGTGCTCATGGTCGTGTGGTATGGGATGAAGGAGTCGGTGTAAAAAAGGTCCCGCAAGCGCGGGCGGGCGACACTAGGCACCCCCATCGCCCCGACAAGGCATTTTCCACAGAACCATTCATCAAAGGTGTGCGCCAACGGCGCAAAAGAGTAGAGCCTAGTGCCCAAGCGAAGCGCGGGCCTAGGAATAGGGCCCAACGGGCCGCGCCCCAACTGGGGCGCAAGAGTCTCTTCTCCGGTATTCACTCACCATTTCCAAGCACACCCATTTTCAGTTCTCTGCCCTCTCCATGGAAAAGTTTGCATGACCCCTTGTTTATGTTAAACTGATCGATCCCCCAGCGACGCTATCCCTAGCTCCACCTACTCCTAAATGAAATTGCCCATCGTGTTGCGCGGCACCTGCCGCCTCGTCGCGTTTTGCCTCGTTACGTCCTTTGCCTTTGCCCAGCTGCCAGTGGCCGAGCCTCCTCGTGCATGGAAAACCTCCGAGGGCCATCCGTTTCAGGCGACGCTCCTCAGCTTCGATGGCGCCACCGCCATGTTCAAGCTTGCAAACGGCTCCCGCGCCCAGGCCCCCCTCGCCAAGCTCAGCACGGAGGATCAGACATATCTCGGAGACTGGGTGAAGAAGCAGCCGGTAAAGTTCAGCATGCCCGACATGGTATCCGTGGAGACCAGTTCGGTGAAAACGGAGATCGTAACCGAGGACGCCGCAGCCGAAAAATACGTGTACCGCACGCAAAACTTCGAATACGAATCGCAAGGCCGCTTCAACGTGAGCCTCCTCCGCGAAATCGGCCGCAATTTCGAGGCAACGTACGAATTACTCAAGGCTCTCCCTTGGAACGTGGCGCCAAAGCCGCCATCGGGCACTCACTTCAAAGCGCGCCTGCTCAAGGACAGACAGGCCTACGCAGCCGCTGGCGGCATGGCCAATAGCGGCGGCGTCTACATGCCGCGCACCGAGACGTTCATGGTGCCGTTCGACAGCATCGGCATCAAGCAGGTCGGCAAAGGCTACGCCAAGGATGACGACTTCGAGACCAGCACCCTGGTGCACGAGCTCACCCATCAGATGATGCATTTCTGGCTCGATATGCTTCCGCAATGGGTCGTGGAAGGCACCGCCGAATACACAAGCAACCTCCCTCTCCGCGCCGGTCGTTTCCGGGTGATGGCCGCCAAGACGGGACTCAGGGACTACACCGACTTTTTGCGAAAACGCGCGGTCGGCGGCATGCCCGAACCCTACCCGCTGGAAAAGCTCTTTTATATCACCGACGAGGAATGGAGCATGACACTCGCATCCGACCCGATGACCTCCCGCCGCATGTATTTCACCTCCTATCTGCTGGTGTACTTTTTCATGCACCTTGATGGGAAAAAGGACAGCCAGCGCTTCGTGCGTTACTTCCGCGAGATGGGTGCGACACGGGCGGAGATGGAGAAAT
>JAYUWZ010000235.1:0-4352 GCA_043753265.1 Verrucomicrobiaceae bacterium | reverse complement strand
GTACCATCGAGCCCTGCACTGATTGTGCCAGCGCGAGGCATGCCGGGTTCACTCCCGTGCCGCCCGTCAGCGAAATCGATGTCCCGGCTTTTCGCTCTGCGTAGTAGGTCTCCACCCCGTCCCCACTCTCGGTCGTGTTGTCGTTGAAATGAATGCTCACAAAAAGCGCATTCGGCAGGGCGTTGGCCATCTGCGAGCGGTCGTATAATTCGAGAAATCGATCATCCTTCCGCGTCATCACCACGGGATACCCCTTCTGTTTTAGCCGCCGCTCCACGCGTAGCGCGGTGTCCAGTGTCAGCGCCTTTTCCACCAGCCCGTTGCCAAGCGCGCCGGTGTCATGCCCGCCATGCCCGGCATCGAGCACGATGGTCGGCAGGCGTCCATCCGAAGGGGGGAAAGCCTCTTCACGCGGCATTCTCGCCACCATGAATGCAAGCCCTGCCAGCAGGAGAATCAGCGGTATAATCCAAGTCGAAGGCTTCTTCCACCGCGAGGGCTGGGGCAGCTTCAGCTGAAAGCCCGGCGCCATGCTGGGCTTGCCCGAAAAAATCGGCAAGTCAGGCATTTCTTCCCGGGTCGGCAGGCGGAGCGGCCCCGGTTTTGGATCTGGCTGCGGTGAATCCACGGGCACGAATCTTAGCACGCAAGTTGCAGAATGCGAGTGCTTACGTTGCATTCCAGCCCAGCGAAGTTGAACCGCCAAGACGCCACGACGCTAAGGAGAGGAACCACGAAGTACGCAAAGAGCGCGAAGGCATACAGGAGAAAGGCGGTTTGAACTCAATGAGTGATGGGACGCGTTGTCCACATGCTGCTCAGGAAAGCAGGATTGCAGGAAGTGGAAGTCTCTTCGATAGCCTTGGAACCCGCATAGTTTGAACAACGGCAACCAAGCGAACACGGAGCAGGGCTCATATTCCCCTTGGCGTTGGGGGTATTGCTGTGATTGCTCATTGCATGAAGTTTCTCGCCGCCGTCGCGCTTCCGCTTTATGCGCTCGACCAGGCCACCAAGTGGTGGATTTACACCCACTATGCCTTGTACCCGAGCCAGGAAAACGAGGACCGGTTCCCCGACGTGATTAAGGCGACCCAGCACCTCCCCGAGGTAACTCACGTCATCCCCGACTGGTTCTCCATCGTCCATCTGGCCAATACCGGCGCGGCGTTCAGCATGGGCAGCGGCAACAACGGCTTCTTCATCGTTCTCGCGAGCGTGGCTTTCGTCGGCCTGCTCATCGCGTGGAAAAAGAACGTCTTCACCGACGCGCCGTCACGGTGGGCTGTTCCTCTTCTACTTTCGGGAATTGTGGGAAACCTGACCGATCGCATCGTCCACGGTTACGTGGTGGATTTTCTCTTGTTCGATTTGCACTTCCGTTTCGCCGATCCCTTCCCCGCCTTCAACGTGGCGGATTCGTGCATCTGCGTGGCAGCGGGACTCTTCATCATCGCGGCCATCGCGGATATGCGGAAGAAGAAGCCGGAACAGCCTCCTGCAGTGTAAGGTGAATTTGGGAGCAGAAGAAGAGGGGTCACGCAAAGGCGCACAGCCGCCAAGATTTACGCTTCGCAGCCTACTCACTCTGTAGATGATGACGCTAAACAAGACCTTGAATGCTCATAGTTTAGACTTCGCTTCCGCTGGGTGAGTTTGGTAGTGCTCAGCACGTACTACTGCCCAACCAATGTACTCAACCCGCATCTCATCCCACACGTCGATAGAACCTCTTGAAGCGCGCATCACCCCGGCGCGCGTCTTCGCTGTGACCAGCGCGGATCATCTCATTTCGTTCGAAAGTACCGATCCGGAGATTATCCTGACTGACGTTACCATCACCGGCATTGCGGGTGGCGTGGATATAGAGGGAATCGATTTTCGCCCCTCGAATGGTCTGCTGTATGCCATGGGCAGCAACAGCCGGCTCTATACCCTCGACACTACCACTGGTGTGGCCACAGCGGTCGCGCCGGTGTTTACCCCGGCTATCAGCGGCACGGAGTTTGCCTTCGATTTCAATCCCGAGACCGACCGCATCCGCGTCATCAGCGCCGATACGCGGGAGTTCTTCCGCATCAACCCAAACCTCGGCACCGTCGTGGGTGGCGCGGTCGATGCACTGGTCGGCCCGACTGGCATCAGCGCGGTGGCCTTCAGCAAGAATTTTGGCACCGGCGCGGGCTCGCGTGGGTTCTTTATCAATAGCAATAGCGACGCACTGGGTATCATCGGCGGACTCGGGGCGGTTCCCACTGAAACGGATGGAACCACCACCGAACTCGGAGCGCTGGGCTTCAATGTCACCGGCTCCGTGGGCTTCGATATTGGCCGTGTGCTCGGCTTGGAAACCACGCTCGCGAGCTTTACCGTTGGCGGCGTCCAGGGCCTCTACACGGTGGATCTCGAGACGGGCAGCGCCAGTTTCCTCGGCCTCATCGGCACCGGCTCGACGACGATCACCGACGTCGCCATCTCCCCGGTGGAAACCACGCGCGCTGTCACCATCGCCACGAATGGCCGCAGTGCCACGTATACGGATCTGGACGGAGATCTGGTGACCGTCACTGTCACAAAAGGCACACTGAACGCGGGTAATTTCGTACTGCGCGCCGAGGGGCCGGGGAGCTCGGGAATCCTGGAGCTCATCGACCTCTCCAGCGCCCAGTTTTTGGGCACGAATGTCACCGTCACCGCCAAGCGGCTCACGCCGTCAGGGGACGGCCAGGTAAACATCGGCTACATCAAGGCAACCGGCCAGGATCTGGGCGTGGTGAAGGTCGCGGGCGATCTGGCCCGTATCGATGCCGGTGGCGGCACGGACAACAAAAAGAGCATCTCCTCGCTGGACGTGCTGAGCATGGGGAGCATGGGCTTCGCCACGCAGAGCTTTCTCACGGAGAAGACGAATCCGAACGCACTCATCAGCAACCTGATCGGGGGTGTCGCCAAGATCACCATTCGTGGCAACCTCGACAAGGCGGGCATCGTCACCAGTGGCGGGATGGATGCGAAGGTGGGAACCGTGACCATTCTCGGCGACATGCAGGGTGGCTCGGCACAGTACTCTGGTGCGCTCTACGTGAAGGAATCCACCATTTCCACCGTGAAGGTCGGCGGCTCCCTGCGCGGCGGCACGGGGCCCAACACCGGGATGATCTTTGGCGATTTCGCGGCCACCACCCTCACCATTGGGGGCTCGATGCTGGGCGGCAGCGGTCTGCTCTCCGGCAGTGTCGCGGTGGGCAAAATCACCAACATCACCGTGGGAGGCGACCTGCTCGGCGGGCCGCAAAACTTCAGCGGCACCATCTACGGATACAACTACACGGGGAAAGTCACGGTGAAGGGCTCGCTCTTTGGCAGCGCGGCTGAGGGCGCGGGCAGCATCATCACTGTCCTGCCGCCCAGCCCGGTGGAAGCGGACGGGCTCATGGGCACCGTATTCGTGGGTGGCAGCCTGGTCGGTGGCGCGGGTAAAAACTCCGGCACGGTGAACAGCGCAAACAAAATCAACACCCTCACTGTGGGAGGCAGCTTCTACGGCAACTCGGGTGACTACAGCGGCGCGATACACAGCGAGCAACTCGGCAAGGCCACCATCAATGGCAGCCTCTTCACCGGCACCGGCCTGCTTAGCGGCTCACTCGCAGTGGAGGATTCCCGAGTGACCACGAAAGGCAACCGCACCAGCAGTGTGACCATTTTGGGCAGCGTTTACGACACCGCGCAGAATACGACGAACTACAACCTCACGGGCGTAATTATCAATGGCAAGACGACCAGTGTTAAAATCATGGGAAGCGTGATCGCGGAAGGGATTGGCAACAGGGCCACGCTGCGCTTCAGCGGCATCGGCCACATCACCGGCGAGCCCAAAAACGCCAGTGACGCCCTGGCCCTGACCACGCTCTTCATCGGCGGCAACGTGCGCAATGCGGAGATTCTGGCGGGATATGATGGCGACAACGACCCGCTGCGAGGTGATGCAGGGTTTGGCTCAGTGACCATCGGCGGCAGCGTGTTCGGGCTGCAGCTTATTGCGGGCATTGATCCGGGCAACGACGAGGTGTTTGGTACCACCGACGATTCCCAGTTTTTCCCTCGAAAGACCGGAGTGGTTCCCACGGTGGGGGCGGTGACCATCAAGGGGCAGCTTCTTGGAAGCGGGACTGGTGGGGGGTCACACATTCTCAGCGGATATATCAAGTCGCTGAAGGTTGGTGCGGTCAGCGTCACGCTGGACTCCCGCGGGTTGTCGATCTCGCGGAGACGCTCCGCGTCGGCGCCGCCACGCTAGTGCATCCCGACGACCTTCCGCCGTTCGTGGAGAAGGTCAAGGCGGCGATGCT
>JAYUWZ010000234.1:0-4355 GCA_043753265.1 Verrucomicrobiaceae bacterium | reverse complement strand
GCCATGTCGCCGACGACCTTGCTCGACGGGGTGACTTTCACGATGTCGCCGAAGAGATCATTCACCTCGCGGTAGCAGCGCGCGATCTCGGGCCAGCGATGGCCGAGGCCCATGCTTGCAGCCTGCTCCTTCAGGTTCGTGTACTGGCCGCCTGGCATCTCGTGCAGATACACCTCGGCGCTGCCAGTCTTCGGCGCGGTGTCGAAGGGCGTGTAGAAATTGCGCACGTGCTCCCAGTAGTCGGAGAATTCGTTGAGCGCATCGAGGTCCAGCCCCGTCTCGCGCGGCGTGTTTTGCAGCGCGGCCACGATGCTGTTCAGGTTTGGCTGCGAGGTGCTGCCGCTCATGCTCGCGATGGCCAGGTCCACCACGTCTACGCCGGCGTCGCTTGCGCGCAGGACGCTGCCCGCATTGATGCCGCTCGTGTCGTGCGTGTGGAAGTGAACGGGAATGCCGATTTCGTCCTTCAGCGCCTTTACCAGCGCGCTCGCGGCGTAGGGGCGGCAGAGGCCGGCCATGTCCTTGATGGCGAGGAAATGCGCGCCCATTTTTTCCAGTTCGCGCGCCAGTCCCACGTAATACTTCAGCGAGTACTTTGTGCGCGAAGGCTCCAGGATGTCGCCTGTGTAGCACAGCGCGGCCTCGCAGATGCCGTGCGTGGTCTGCACGGCCTCCATTGCGGCCTTCATGTTCGAGAGATCATTCAGCGAATCGAACACGCGGAAGATATCCATGCCCGCCTCCGCGGAATGCTTCACAAAGCCCGCCACCACATTGCTCGGGTAGCTCGTGTAGCCCACGGCATTCGCGCCGCGCAGGAGCATCTGGAAACAAATATTCGGCACCGCCGCGCGGAGCTGCCGCAGCCTCTGCCACGGGTCCTCATTGAGGAAGCGCATCGCCGTGTCGAAGGTCGCGCCACCCCACATCTCCAGCGAGAAAAGCTCGGGCGTGCGCGCGGCAACGGAGGGCGCCACGGCGAGCATGTCATACGTGCGCACACGCGTCGCCATCAGCGACTGGTGCGCGTCGCGGAACGTGGTGTCTGTCACCAGCAGGCGCTTTTGCTTCAGCGTCCACTCGGCAAATTTCTTCGGCCCCAGCTCCAGCAAAAGCTGGCGCGTGCCCTTGCGCAGACCGGCGGGCAGCTCGGTGCTCGCCTCGGCCTTGGCCTTGGATGCGCGGGTCTCCTTCACCACGCTCACCCGGTTGCCCGGCGGCACCTTTGCGGGCATGAGCTGCTGCGGCGGCTTGTAGCCTTTCGCATGCGGGTTGCCATTCACAATCACGTTGCCGAGGAAGCTGAGCAGCTTCGTCGCGCGGTCGCGGCGCGGCTTGAAATCAAACAGCGCGGGCGTGGTGTCGATGAGCGTCGTGGTCGCGCCACCGCTGCGGAATTGCGCGTGGGAGATCACGTTCTCGAGGAACGGGATATTCGTCTTCACGCCGCGGATGCGCATTTCGCGCAGGGAGCGATCCATGCGGTCCAGCGCGGTGTGAAAATTGGGCGCCTTGGTGGTGATTTTCACCAGCAGCGAATCGTAGAAGGGGGTAATGACCGCGCCGGGGTCGCCCATGCCGGCATCGAGCCGCACGCCGTAGCCGCCAGCGCTGCGGTAGGTGATGATCTTGCCGTAGTTCGGCGTGAATTTATTGGCCGGGTCCTCCGTGGTCACACGGCACTGCACGGCAAAGCCCTGGCGCGGAATCGCGTCCTGCGCGGGAATGCCCACCACGTCGCCATTCAGCGGGTGGCCCTGCGCGATGAGGATTTGCGAGCGCACCAAATCGATGCCCGTGATTTCCTCGGTGACCGTGTGCTCCACCTGGATGCGCGGGTTCATCTCGATGAAGAACCACTCGTCGGTATCCAGATCCAGCAGGTATTCGATGGTGCCCGCGTTGTCGTACCCGATCTCCTGGGCGATGCGCACCGCGGCGTCGCACAGCTCCTTGCGCACGCGATCGCTCAGGCCGAAGCTGGGGGCGATTTCCACCACCTTCTGGTGGCGGCGCTGCACGGAGCAATCGCGCTCGTGCAGATGCACCGCATTGCCATGGCGATCGCCGAGCACCTGCACCTCGATGTGCTTGGCGCGGCCGATGTAGCGCTCCAGAAACACTGCGGAATTTCCAAATGCGCGCCCCGCCTCGCCCTGCGCCTCGTCGAGCAGCGCGTCGAGGTCACCCGGCTTGTGTACCACGCGCATGCCACGTCCGCCACCGCCAAAGGCCGCCTTGATGATGAGCGGGAACCCAATCTCCGCCGCAACTTTCAGCGCTTCCTTGCGATCCGTCACGGGGTCTTCCGTTCCGGGCAGCGTGGGCACCTTCAGCTTTTGCGTGAGCGCGCGCGCCGCCACCTTGTCGCCCATGAGGTCGAGCAACTCGGGCTTCGGCCCCACAAACGTGATGCCCGCCGCCGCACACGCCGCTGCAAACTTGGCATTCTCGGAGAGGAAGCCGTAGCCGGGATGGATCATGTCCACGCCCTTGTCCACCGCGAGCGCCACGATGCCGTCGATATCCAGGTAAGCCCCCACCGGCCCCTTGCCCTCGCCGACGCGATAGGCCTCATCAGCCTTAAACCGGTGCATGGAAAATTTGTCCTCCTCGGCATAAATCGCGACCGTGCGCAGCCCCAACTCAGTGGCAGCACGAAAGATGCGGATGGCGATCTCCGACCGGTTGGCGACGAGGAGCTTCTTGGCGTTCAGAATCTCAGTGGGCTTGGCAGCGCTTTTGGAAGGCATGGGAAAAATTGGCCCGGTCTTTTAGTGGGCGGTTGTGTGGCAGGCTAGCAGATTGTCGCCGACGTGAGCGGTGAGATGTAGAGAGGTGAGACGTGGGTCCTTTTCGATTTGAGGCGGTTCTTGCGATGAGGGGAGGTGGTGGTTGAACCGCGAAGGTCGCGAAGGGCGCGAAGCAATGCAGGTGAGCCGCAAAAAACGCAAAAGGGCGAAAAAGGGGACTGCGAAGGCCGCGACGGGTGCGAAGCAATACAGGGTCGGGGTGGTTTGTAGGCCCACTTCGATGGATGGTGGGATTGTTGCGTTGTTGCAGTTGGTGCGCATTCTGCGGTGAAGGCATCGTAGGGAATATCGGCGATGTGGGATCGCCGATAATGCCGGGTTGCAAAAGGCTGGGGTGGTATGATTTGGGTCGGTGGAGCGGAATATGTGCGATAAATGCGATGGAGCGGAGCGGTGCGGTTTGGAGGGGTTGTTGCAGTTGTTGCGCATTGGGCGTGGGGACCGTTTTCGGATGTGTGGGGGCTGACAGGAAAGAATGAGGTTCTTTTCTGGATGGCGCCGTAGACGAGTAACTTTTCTGTTTTTTTGAAACGTGTGCCGGATGGCGCTTGTTTCGTGTCTTTCCCAACCTCTTTTTACATCCCCATCCATGGAGGAACGGTATCACCGACTGCGGGGGATGTCACGCTGGTTTCCTCGTGCCTCACTATCCACTGGCGGTGGAGGTTGCGTGCCAATTCACGTTTGCCATCGCCAGGAGCGTTTGCTGAACTTGGGGGAATAGGAGCATCGCACGCACCCATGAAATCGCGCATCATGTATATCGAACGCAAGGCTGGCGCCCTCACGGGTTCGGCGCGCATCGGGCGCGTCACTTTCAATCGAACGGGCAGGACCATCTACTACCGCGACCAAATCTTTCATCGGATCGTGGGCGGTGGCTTCAAGTCCAACTACACCGACGAGACGACCGGCGAGGATTACTGGATTTCCGGCTGCAAGCGTCGCGGCGGCGACAGCTTATACGTCTCGGCAGTTCCCATCGAGATCGACGAGGATGTTCGCGAAGAGTATTGGACCATCATTCGGAACCTGCCTGATGAACGTCTTACCAAATGCGCCTGACCATGGGTTGCAGCGCGCCGCACTCCGAGGTCGCTGAGCTTGGGGTCGTTAGGCAATTCTTGGCGCTTGCAAAAAGTATACGGCATCCCATTGTCTTTCGTTGAAGCGACTTATGAGAATTGGCATTGATTTCGGGGGCGTTATCGTAAAATCCGCCACCGGAAACACCCAAATTGACCTCGCTTCCGGACTCGAGCTGATGGTTCCTGGAGCATTTGACGGAATCGCAGAATTGATAACCATGTCCGCAGGCGAAGTATGGATCGTGTCCAAAGCTTCTCCTTCGACTCGAATAGCCACGCGCAACTGGCTAGCCCATACCAAGTTCTACCAAATTACCAATTTTTCCCCTAGCCACATATATTTCTGTGCGAAGCGGCACGAGAAAAGAGAGATTTGCCAAACACTCGGGTTGACTCATTTTATTGACGATAGCCCCGAAGTCATCAACCACGTCTCTGGGATTGTGCCGAATGT
>JAYUWZ010000233.1:0-9192 GCA_043753265.1 Verrucomicrobiaceae bacterium | reverse complement strand
CGGCGAGACGATCCAGCGTTGCCGCAGCAGTGTTTTTCAGAGGTTTGTCCTCCCCGCTGACAAATTCGCTGAGTTGCGGAATGAAGCGGACATCCGCCGTGTACACGATCACGTCAAATGCCTCGAAATAGCCTGCGCTGGGCTGCTGCCGCCATGGCTGGTGCTCCAGCAATTCCCGGGTTTTCGATGCGAGGTATTCGCGGTCGGCCCCCTTGCTCCACGCCACGTTGCGAAGCGCGAGGGCCCATTCGTCGGCGGTGGTCTTCTTTTGCAGGAGGGCCCGCGCCATCGTGGCTGCGTCATCCCGCCCGTGCTCGCGGCTGATTCGCCCAAGCATGTCGATCAGCAGCACCCGATAGGTCGGTGCGCCGTCGAGTTCGCCATTCTGGCCGATGGTGAAGGATTCTCCCGTCAGGGCGTCCTGCCCGGTTGCGAGGAAACGCAGTATGGCCGGGATTGTTTCATCCGGGTTGCCAGCGAGCAGGGCTCTGCGAAAAATGTCCAGCTCTCCCACGCCCAGTGTTCCTCCACGCATTCTCGCGAAGATGCTATTGAGGAGTCCGGTCACTGAACGGTCCGCCAACGGGTCCTGTTTAGCCGCCGCCCCGGCCAGCGTTTCCTGGGCCTCGCTTCCCTCGGTGGCAATGCCGCGTTTTTCCTGTGGCCTCGAGCGAAGGCCCAGCCAAAGTCCCACTGCGGCAACTGCGAGAAACAGGGCAAGATTGAGAGCGAAGGAGCGCGGATTTTTCACAATGATGAAAACGGGCGAAGACGAGCCGTTCCGGGCTTAAGAAAGGAGGATATGGGTTCGTTTCTCGTTTCGCGAGAACTCGAAACACGCTACCTCTCTAGTTAGTAGCGGAGATATTTTGCGATGAACTGCGCTCCGGCCGCGTTGATGGCCCGGATGCCGCCGCTTGGAGGATCAATGCTTCCCGCCACGATCAGGCCCACGATTCTCAGGCTTCCATCGGGTAGCTCGGCAAATACGGGGCCACCGGACATCCCGCCCTCAAAAGTGAGCGAAGTATTTTCCATGAAGGCACCGTAGGTGGATATGAAGCTCTTTCCCGGCTCCACGAAAAGCAAGTCGTCGCCGCTATGCGACTCCGCCCCGTATCCCAGGCAAATATTGTAGTTGTTCCCCGTGAGCAGGCGAACGTCGGATTTCCAGCCGGCAAAGGAACCATCTGCGGGGGGCTGGGTAAAACGAATACCCCCAAGGTCATAGGCAAACGCCCTCGTGGAATCCGCTCCATAGCGTCCTGCGAAACTCTGGTAGCCGCCAAGGACGAAAAGCCGAGCCGAATACGTCTGCTTAGCGATTTTCCGCCCGCTGCGGCCGCGGTTGAATTCGACGCTGTAGCTCCAGCCCTCATCCGCATCCCAAAGATTGTGCGCGGCGGTCAGCACGCTTCTCCGGTGAACGACCGTTCCGCTGCCTTGGTAATCGGAATCTCCACTTGTGAAAATGAGCTGTCCGCTCATGGAGTAGGGGAATGTTTTGGACAGTTCGTCGCCCAGGAGGCTGGGAGTGCTCACTGCCTGCGCGTGAAGCTCCGCTGCGGCGAGCAGGGTGAAGAGCATGAGTGAGAGAAGTTTGCGCATAACTGGCGGATTGAGACGGCATGCTAGCCGCTTTCGTTCATTTGTAAAACACGGGTTTTCCCCACCCGTTGCGATTTATTTCGCAGATTGATTTGGGGGAACTGTGCAGCCACATTGCGAATCATGCGTCCCGAGAAATCAAAGCGCGTCGAAGTCAATCCCGCCCAGTCCGGCCTCGCCGGTCTTGGGAACGCCCTGTCCAGCCTCGATATTGGCTCGTTGCCTCCGGGGCCTTCGGAACTTGCACAGGCCACCCCCGCGCTTGGAAAGAAAAAGTGCCCCGGTCGCGTTATTCTCAGGAAAGAAACTGCGCACAGGGGTGGAAAAACGGTGATCGTCATTCACGATTTTCCGCCTTCGGTCACGGCGGCTGAATTAGATACGCTTGCTAAAAGATTACGGCAGGCGATTGGTACCGGAGGAGCGGTGAAAGACCGCTCTATAGAGATGCAAGGAGACCAAGCGGCGAAAATTCGGGCTTTTCTTCAGGAGGATGGCTGGGCAGTTGCGGGCGTGTAACGATTTGGTAGGATAACAGCCGACGGCACGCGCTCTGCTGTTATAAGGAGCGCTACGGAGCCCTACAGGGTTCCATGCGCGCCATGGCCGCACCCAACTCTAAAATTTCACAGTTTCCGGGTTCATCGGATCCGCGTCCAGCACTAGCGTCAGTGGACCTCTCAGCCCTGTTGAGGGATGGGGATCCCACGCGCGAGATCCGGAAGTATATTGAACAGCTTCAGGATTTTGCGCGGGACGCCACGGCGCAACAGGCCATCGCGGAGCAGGAGCGCGCCCGTTTGGATGAGGATGTCGCCCGTCTCAGAAAAGATAATGACATTCTCCGGGATGAGAGTCGCGATGCCCGCCGGGATCGTGATGTGCTGGCGGAGCAAACCGCCCATTCCACCGCCCTCGTCAATGAGGTGAAGCATAAGGTGGACTCAGCAGAGCGTGCGCGCGTCGATGCCGTAAGGCAGCGGGACGAGGCGATGAAGTTTTACAAGGACTCGCAGAAACAGATTGAAGAGTTCATACGGATCAAGGATGAGGCGGTGAAGCAACGCGATGCGTTTGCAAGGCAGCGCGACACAGCGAAGAAGGAAAAGGAGGAACTCGCAATCCGCCTTCCACAACTGGAGGCGCAACTCGCGGATGCACGGAAGATTGCGGCGGAATCCAATCGCGAGGAAACCCAAAAGCAAATGGTGGCAATCCGCCAGGCGCGCGATGCGGCAGCCACCCAATGCGCCGAACTCAAGCTGCGCATCAGCCAGCTTGAGGACGACATCTACATCATTTCTTACGACCGTGACCACGCGCAGCAGGCCCTGGCAAAGTCCCATGAGGAGGTTGCGGCACTGCGCGGGCAGGTGGATCAAACATCCTCCGACGCGAGCCTCAAGAACGAGGCTGTGCAGGACGAGGTGGAGGAACTCCGCAGGACTGCGGCGGCGCTCAAGCACAAGAATGCGACACTGACCGAGAATTTGGATTCGCTGACCGCCGAACTCCAGCAATTGCGGACCGCCCAAGAGGAGTCGGCGACCGCAACACAGAATTCCGCAGCAGAACTCCGTACGGAACTCGACAAGCTTGCCCGTGAACGCGAGGCCGAGATGGAAGAGTATGGCAACAAGCTCGGTGAATTGAGAGGAGCGCACGAAAACGAGTTGCAACTCGCCCGCCAGCAATACCAGGCGGCGATGAATGAGCGCGACGCAGCGCGCGTCCGGGCCCAGGAGCGCGAGGCGGAAATGGACGACGTCCGAAGCCAGTTGGAGGAAAGCAAATCCGTCGCAAACCGGCTGGGTGCCGAACTCACCGAACTTTCCTCCCAAATCGCCGCAATTCGAGGGGACAGGGATCGCGCGGAGACTGTGGAAAAAGCGCTGGAGGAGGCCCGTGCCTCCCTGGTCGCATCCCAGGAGCAAATCGAATATATCATCCGCGACCGTGTCAACGTGCGCGAACACCTGGCGGGCCAGATAGAAGTGCTGGAAACCAGGCTGAAGCAGCAGAGCGCAGACCTTGAGGGGCTGAAGCAGCAAGGGGACAAGGCTGGAGCACAAGGCCGAGCCCACGAGGAACTATTGCGCGAACACGAGGAACACCGGCTCCAGATGATTGAGGTCACCGCAATGCTTGCGACAGCGCACGGTGAAATCAAGGAACTCAGTGCCAGCCTTGCCGAGGCCCGGCTGCGTGCGAAAAGTGCCGCGCGCCCTGCGGATGCCGCCGCGCAGGCGATGGAAAATGCGGATCCGGCCATGCGCAACGCGCTCTCGGCCATGCGGCGCACCTTTCACGATTACCTCCGCCAGCCAGCGGACTTCAATCTGATCAACGAGCTTCAGAATCACGCCCAGACGCTCGCCGACAGGGCCCGGGAAACCGGTCAGATGACAGTGCAGCGGCTCAGCGGAGTGCTGGCGGCTTTGACCCGGGAACTCTACGAGATGCCCGAGCAGGCCACGCCGCCCACGATGCGCGCCGTGGGTCAGAGCATCGAATTTATCGCCACACTGCTCAAGGAACTGGATCTCGACCGCCGAATAAACCTCGCAACCGTCCGGGCTTTTGCAGTGGACGACGACCAAAGTGTACTCGACGCGGTGTGCGAATCGTTGCAGGCCGCCGGTCTCGACGCGGCGACCACTGAGAGCGCAGGCGCGGCGCTCGCGGAACTCGCCAGCAATTCCTACGACCTCATCATCCTCGACGTAAACCTGCCCGAACTCGATGGACTCGAGTTGTGCTCGCACGTCCGGGAAATGCCCAATCACACCACGACTCCCGTGATTTTCATCACCGGGCACGCGTCGCTTGAGAATCGCGTTCAGTTTTCACTCCGGGGTGGCAGTGAATTGCTCATCAAGCCGTTCAACCTGCTGGAACTCGCACTCCGCTCGCTCTCGCTGATCATCCGGACAAAGCTGAAGACGGTGTAAGCGGAATCAAAGCCAGCATACCAAACCGAAGCAGAGATGCGCAGCTGCGGTGGATGGAGGGCTCCGAGCCCCACGGCTCTGCCGTCTCTTCGCGAGTTACCTTTGGGCATGCCAAAAGGAACGCGGACTTTTCTCCAGCTTCGATCGTGCCCCGCGATGGTTGCCTCTCTACGTTCGACTGTCGGCTGACTCGTCAGCCTTTCGCGTCGTTACCATTCACAGCTTCCGAATCTCATCCGCAATGATTTCAATGCCTTCCTTCACGATGGATTCCGGCTGGGAGAATGTCATGCGGATGCATTCCCGGGCATGAGGCCAATCGCGGTCAGCGCCAAAGAAGAAGTATTCACCGGGGACGATGAGGACCTTGCGGCGCTTGAGGCGCTGGTAGAGTTCCCTAGTGGGAATTGGCAGGCCGGCAAAATGCATCCAAAGGAAGAATGCTCCTTCTGGACGATGGGCGGCCCATTCGATTCCCGTAAACGCGTCGCGCACCCAGCCGAGGGCCTTCCTGGCGCGCTCCTCATAGAATGGGCGAACGATCTCGCGGCTGATGCGGATGATCTCACCAGTCTTGAGCAGTGGAAGCACGAGCGCCTGGCCGATGTTTGTATTCGCAAGGCCAATAACGCTCGTCATCGCCTGCACGGCTTGCGCGATTTCCGGGCGCGCGATCACGATTCCGGTGCGCGTGCCCGGCAGGCCAAGCTTGGAGAGGCTGAGGGTGAGGATGATGTTCTCGTTCCAGACCGGTTTTGCCTCGGTGTAGATGGCACCCGGAAATGGGAGGCCGTATGCGTTGTCCAGCAGTAGCGGGATGCCACGTGCCCCCGCCAGAGTGGCCAGGCGGGCCACTTCGGCATCGGTCAGCACATTTCCGCTGGGATTCGTGGGACGCGAGACGCACAAGCCGGCAATCGAGTCATCGAGGGTGGATTCCACGGCATCGAAATCCACATGGTACTTAAACTCGTTTCCGGGCAGTCGTTCGATGCCCGGGTGGCATGAGGCAAAGAAGCCTTCGTCGAGGCCCTGATTTTCGTAGCCGATGTATTCCGGCACCAGAGGCAGCAGGATTTTCTTGTGGTGCCCATCGGTCTGTTCGCCAGCCAGGAGGTTGAAAAGCATGAACCAAGCGGCCTGCCCGCCGGGGGTCACTGCGAGATTCCTGGCGGTAAGGTTCCATCCGCAGGTGGTGTTG
Source organism: Verrucomicrobiaceae bacterium (assembly GCA_043753265.1). Classification (GTDB taxonomy): domain Bacteria; phylum Verrucomicrobiota; class Verrucomicrobiia; order Chthoniobacterales; family Chthoniobacteraceae; genus SXWH01. The sequence continues at coordinate 3,432 of JAYUWZ010000233.1, read as the reverse complement.
AGGCACTCTGCGAGGGCATCGAGAAATGCCGGGTTTCCACGCGGCGGGTCGTAGTTCGCCAGTACCCGGTCAAATGCCGCGCCGTCATCCAGCAACGCCTGCATGCGCGAGCGCCAGATGGCCTGCACCTCCGGAATGTGTGCGGGATTTCCCCCACCGAGCATGCGCATGCCCGGCTCCGTGGTCAGCGCGTTGCCAAGGTCATCCATGAGTTCCTGAATGCCGCAGGGGCCGCCGAGCTTTTGGCCAAATTTGGAGAAGCTGAATTGCATTGAAGCGCGGAGTTCGCACGCGGGGCACGGGGCGTCAAGCCAGCATAGTGGAGGGCGTGGCGTTTTAGCGGATGCGTGGCATGGCGAAGTTTCCCTGCTTCCAGAGAATTTGCATGAATTGACAGGCGCGGTTTTGCGTCAATGTTGGTGTTACGAGATGAAACATCTACTTTTTGCGACTGCCCTCCTGGCTATGACAGCCTTCGCGGATGACCGTGTCCGCGATGTTCAAGCCGAGTTGAAGACCCAGGGTTTCTTCTATGGAGCCGTGGACGGCAAGGAAGGCCCGGAAACGACGGCTGCCATCCGACGGTTTCAAATTCGCAACGGGTTGAAAGTCACGGGCACGCTTTCGGAAGACACCCTGGGCGCTCTCGGCATCGGGGGAACTCCGGCACCAGCCAAGCCCGAAGTGGTCAAACCCGCTCCGGGAAAGGAGCCGACCATGACGCCGCCGAAAGCAAAGACGGGAGAGCAATTGAACCCACCGCCCCCGGGAGGGAACAAGCCTTCAACCCCGCCGCGTGGCAGGGATATCCTCCGCGACGATGCGCCGCAGAACGAGCCCCCTCGCGAGATGCGTCCCCGCTTGCAGCCCGACGATCCATCCATGATTCCGCCGCCCCGTTCGATCCCTCCGCCGGTGGCCGATGACTGGTCTACCTTTTATCACGGCACCCCCTACGCCACTGCTCCGCGCGAGGTGCAGATGAGCGTGCTCCGGAAGGCGCTGGATCAACTCGCCAGCAGGCGGTTCTATCGGGCAGTGCCAGACGGCTATCCCGGCCCGGCAACGAACGAAGCGCTCTTTTTGTATCAAGAGCAGCGCCGGCTTTCACGCACAGGGCGCCTCGATTTGCAGACGCTCGCCGCGCTGGAACTCCTGCCGGGCAGGGGACCCGATGCGCCACCCCTCAAGCCTTTCTACAATCCCAATCGCCGCCGCGATCAGTCGGTGGAAAGGCCCGGGTTTATTCGGTAGGAAAGTAGCGCGGACTTCCAGTCCGCTGCGTGTCTCACCTCTCTACGTTTCACGTCTCGCGCCTTCACCCATGACAAACCGCGCAATATCCCGCGCGGCATCTGGCCGGGAGATCGTGGTGATATTCGCATGCCAGTTCCGCCACAGGGCGGCGTTGTCCACATGGAGGTCCGCAAGGGTATCCACAATGCTCTGGCGGGAGAGACAGAGCGCACCCGAGCCGCTTGATTCAATGAGCATGGCATTGCCTTCTTCCTGGCCTGGTACGACCTTTGTCACGAGCATGGGGGTGCGCGCGGCGATGGCCTCCTGGGTGGCTGCGCCGCCTGCTTTCCCGACGAGCACGTGGGATCGCATAAGCAGTTCGGGCATGCGATTGGTCCACCCATGCAACTCGATGGGGCGTGTGGCTGCCTGTTCGATCGCACGAAGCACCGATGCATTGCGGCCGCCGGCGACGATGAGTTCCACAAAGGGAAGATCCAGCATGCGCCTAACCAGTGAGGGCGCTTCCTCAGGCGCGTGATTTACCATATAGAGCACGCGCAGAGGTTCGCCGTTCCCGGGGGGCAGTCGCGGTGTAGCATTCTCTGCAAAAAACGGGGAGACTGGGAATCCCATGGGATGGACCTTTTCCTGCGGCACCCCTGCCTTCCGCATTGCCAGGGCGGTGGCGTCATTTGGGACGATCCAGGAATCTGCGGAGCACCGATGCCATAGAGAGTTCACCGTGATGCTGTCGGTCACCACGATGTGGCGCTTGAAAGGCGCTCCGCCTTTCGGGAATATTTTATCGAGGGAATAGCCGTAGGAGGGATACACCGAGACGACCGCATCGGGGCGCATTTCATCCAGCAGCCTGGCGAGCCTCCGGCGCATTAGGTAGAGGGAGGGCTCTATGAACCAGCGCATAAGCGGAAGCCAGTCGATGGATTTGTAGCAAATGGCCCAGAGCCATGGTGCGCGGTTGATGCAATCCACGTAGAAGCGCTGGGAGGCCTCCTGGGTTCTTCCATAGACTTCTAAAAAGACGTCCCTCACGATGGGCTCTCCGCCCTCGCGGGTGACTGCGGCGGCGAGGGCGCGGGCAGCCGCATTATGCCCCTCACCATAGCCGGCGGTCAGAATCAGGATGCGTTTTGTCATTCGGCGCGCCGTGCCGATAGCGGAGTGTTCCATCCGCGACAATGGCGAAGGTGCGGTCGATGGTTCCAAGTGAAATGGTGCCGTGGGTGCGTGTGACAACGGGAAAAGAGTGGCAGCGAGGAATGGAGAATCGGCGACTATTAAGTGCCTTATGGGTGAAATTGTTAATAACTGTTTTTTCCTAAAAACCAGCGTGCAATCGTGGGGCTCGTTCATACATTGCCCGCATCCCGCCATTCCTATGAAAAAGAAATCTGCGTTTACCCTCATTGAACTCCTGGTCGTCGTGGCGATTATCGCCGTGCTGGCCGCCCTCCTTTTCCCGTCGCTGACGGCATTCATGGAAAGGGGACGGGCTACGGATTGTGCAAACAATCTTTCCAGCCTGGGCAAATCCATCACCCAATACCTTTCGGACTCGAAAGGAACCTTCTTTGCGAAAGATGCCGAGAAGGAAGACGTGTGGCCCAAGCTGATCAATCGCAACTACACGAACAAGGACTGGCGGCCTTTCCGTTCACCGTTCGACAAACCGACATCATCACGGCTGAAGAATCCCGATGCCGATCCGATCCCGGTCAGCTATGGAATCAACGAGAAGCTTTTCGACACCTTTGAAGGCAAATGGAAAGCCCCCCGCTCCCTGCTGATCATGTCCGCTTGCGCATTGCAGCCGACAGACACGCGTGATCCACTGTTCAAGACTGATGCGTTTTCCACGTCGAACGTGTTGCTGCAGCTTCCCGCCGGTTCCGGGAAGCCTGATGACAACGCCAAGTATGGGCACGGCACACACGAGCGCCGCAGAAAGATCAACGTGCTCTACGCTGACGGCCATGTGGCCGGCATGGAAATCCACAAATTCGAGGACGCCACCACTGAGAAGGGCAAGCAGCAGTGGGATCCCAACTACGAGGAGCCCGACGCTCCCTAGTCCCGCGAATTTTTCTCTCGAGCGCCGTTTCGCACACCTGCGGAACGGCGCTCGCTTTTTTTGTGCCAAAGGGCTCATGCTCGAGGCGATGCCAGACC
>JAYUWZ010000232.1:0-4365 GCA_043753265.1 Verrucomicrobiaceae bacterium | reverse complement strand
CCCACGATGGTGCTCGATTGGCCGGCCTCTGTTTATCTATGGGAGGGCGCAAGGAAGGCGGACAACAAGGATCGCATGCTGGATCAGAAATCCGGAGTGATTAAGCATTTGGATATTCCCAGCACTCCGAATCCCAAGGGTGAAAAAGGAAATCGCGCCGAGGGACTTGCTCTTTACCCACCCGGGAAAACGGACTCAGTGCTCGTTCTTTACGATGCGCCGGGGAAATCACATCTGCCAGCGGACATGACAGTCTCGGGAGACGTATTCAAGCTGCCCCTTCCTCCCCTCTGAGATTTCGCAGGGCTGGTTTCCCAATAATCAGCGCACGTCCAGTTTACACCGGCTCGGAGCACTCGAAGATGATGCCCGCCGTGATTTGGATGGTCGATTTGATCGCTTCGATGTGCTCAGCCAGCGCTCCAAGTCTCAATCATCAAACTCCGGCACGCGTGGTCGCGTGCCGGAGTTTCTTTTTGCCCGCACATTCCCAAAAATACGTATGTCGACGTATGGCACGAAATAGCGGCTTTTGCCATACTCCCACCAATGTCGCATCCAGTTCGCACCGGACTCGGCACACATTCCAGCAAACGAAACCTTCACACCCACTATGAATCTCAAACCCACCATCGCCTTCGCCCTTCTCGGCTGCATCTCCGCACACGCGGACATCACCATGGAGCACAAAATGGAAAGCCCTTACAGCAACCTCACAAGCACCACGCGCATCAAGGGCGACAAAGTGCGCACCGACATGGGCGACATGTCCACGACCATCATGGACACGAAGACGGGCGATCAAATCATGATCATCCACGCCACCAAGACCGTCACCCGCACGAGCGGCGCCGAGGTGAAAAAGAGCATGGAGGATGCAAAGAAGCTGATGGAACAAATCGGCGCTCCCGCCACAGCCCCCATGAAGATGACCGCCACGGGGAAGACGGAGAAGGTCGGAACGCTGGACACGACTTTGCACAAACTCGACATGACGGGAGTCTCGACCACCTTTTATGTGGCGAAGGACTACCCGAACTACGCAGCGATTAAAAAGGAACTCGACGCCCTCAACAAGCTCCCGGGCCAGACCCCCGAGTATGCCGCGCTCGACGGGATGGTGGTGAAGAGCGTGACCGAGGCTGCTGGCACCAAGACGACGATGACCCTCGTCTCGCTCAAGCAGGAGCCCATCGACGATTCGGTTTTCACGGCGCCCGAGGGCAAGTAATCGCCCCAGATCGAGGCGGAGCATCCGCGATTTGCCGAGGAGGGTGGCGAGTGCTACGGTGTGGGGTGATGGAACTCATCAATCCCAATTCCAGCGCGGTGAAGCGCCGCTGCGGCCCCTTTGCGCTGGCGCTTGCCGCCGTTCTGTGGGGCACATCCGCCTGCACCAGTTGGTGCCAGAGCCCCGAGCAGGAGCGACTGGCGAAGATGGAGGCGACTGTGCGCAGCCAGTTCCCCGAGGTCCCGCAGCTCGGCACCGCGGAACTCGCAGCCTGGCTGAAGGACAAGAGCAGGGAAGCTCCGGAGATTCTCGATGTGCGCGAACCGGCAGAGTATGCAGTGAGCCATCTGCCTGGCGCGATCCGCGTGAGCCCCGACGCCGCCGCGGCGGAAATTGTCCCGAAACTCAAGCCTGGCCGGGCTGTGGTAGTCTATTGCTCGGTGGGCTACCGCTCATCGCGGCTCGCGCAGCGCCTCATGAAGGCAGGTGTCGCAGGGGTTGCGAACCTTGAGGGCTCCATATTCGCGTGGGCGAATGAACGTCGTCCGCTCGAGAAAGAAGGAAGGCCAGCCAGCACGGTGCATCCCTACAATGCGATCTTTGGCCGCATGCTGAAACCGGAATACCGCGCAAAGTAAGCGATGCTTCAGGTTCTCTGGGATACCCGCCAATACCTTTTTTGGCTCATTGTGATTTCCCTCGGCTGCCTTATCGCCGAGCGCATCCGGCCATGGCGTGCCGGGCAGCGGATGCTGCGTCCGCAGTTTCTGCAAGATTTGTTCTGGCTGGTATTCAACGGGCACTACTTTGGCCTGCTTTTCGCGCACGTCGCAGGGTATCTCGCGCCCCTTGCAGCGCCGGTATTGCACTCCGTGAAGTCGCTGAACCTGCTGGCCACGCAGCCGCTCGCCCTGCAGTTCCTAGGGTATTTCCTGCTCAAGGACTTTCTGGAATGGTGCATCCACAACCTGCTCCACCGCATTCCCGCGCTGTGGGAAATCCACAAGATGCATCACTCCATCGTGGACATGGATTGGATTGGAAATTTTCGGTTCCACTGGCTTGAGAGCGTCATTTACCAAGGCCTCACGTATCTCCCGCTGGTGTTGCTCGGCGTCGATCCCACCGTGCTTCTGCTGGTGGCCATCGCAGGCACCGTGATTGGCCACCTCAATCACAGCAACATCGACCTCACCTACGGTCCGCTGCGCTACCTCTTCAATTCGCCGCGCATGCATATCTGGCATCACGCAGCAGAGACGCCGCCCGGGCGGCCTGCGGGGGCGAACTTTGGCACTTCGTTGAGCATATGGGACTGGATTTTTCGCACCGCCTACTGGCCCAGCCGTGAAACCGCTCCCTCGCAACAGCCCGACGCACTGGGCTTCCGCGGGCTTGAACAATTTCCCAAAAGTCTTTCCCGCCGATTGATCCACCCGTTCCTACGATGGTGGCGGCGATGAGAAAAACTGGCGGAGAGGGAGGGATTCGAACCCTCGATACGGTTTAACCCGTATGACGCTTTAGCAAAGCGTTGCTTTCGACCACTCAGCCACCTCTCCGGTTGCGAGGGACGTGGAGTAAAAACGGGAGTGGGGCTGTCGTCAAAATAAATTCGCTCGGAGACTGCGAAATGATCCCGGTGGCGAGCTTGCTTGCAACGAAGGAGCAATGATGAGGGACGGCAGTTTGCAAGTAGCGCGAAGAGTTGGCGGATGGAGATTGAACCGGGAGCACAGGGCGTGACAGATTTCGCTCCATGCCTTCCGCTCTCGCCATTGCCGCGCATCCAGACGACATCGAATTTGTGATGGCGGGGACGCTGCTTGGGTTGCGCGAGGCGGGTTGGGAGATTCATTGCTGCAACCTGAGCAGCGGAAATATGGGGAGCACGGAGATGAACGCGACCGTCACGGCGCGGACACGGCGGAGCGAGGCGCAGAAGGCGGCAAAGGCGATGGGTGCCAAGTGGCATACGCCGATTGCTCACGATCTGGGCATCTTCTACACGGAGGCGAATTTGCGCAAGGTGACTGCCATTGTGAGGGCCGCCCGACCGACGGTGATTCTCACTCATGCGCTGGCGGATTACATGGAGGATCACATGATTACGGCGCGACTGGCGGTCACCGGGGCTTTTGCGCGGGGGATTCCCAATTACCGATCCACCCCACAGCGCAAAGGCGCGCTGGAGCCCTGTGCCATCTACCACGCGATGCCGCATGGGCAGTGCACCCCGAATCGCGAGCCGGTGGAGCCGGAGTTTTTTGTGGATACCACGGCGGCTCACGCGGTGAAACGGCAGGCGCTGGCCTGCCATGCCTCGCAGGCGGAGTGGCTGGACAAAACGCAGGGGCAGGACAGCTACCTGCTGACGATGGATGGCTTTTCCCGGGCGCTGGGAAAGCGCGCGGGTTGCGGCGATGCCGAGGGCTGGGTCCGTCATTTGCATTTTGGGTTTGGGCCTGAAGGATGGGATCCTTTGAGAGAGGCTCTCGGGCAGAAGTGGATCGCAAATCGCAAAAGCCCTAAACGCATCGCATGAAAAATCGCAAGACTCCCGAGGTTTGCCCCGTGTGCGGGGAGGATGTGCCGCCGAAGGCGAAGTCGTGCCCGGAGTGCGGCGCGTGCCATGAAAGCGGGTGGAACGAGGATGGCGACCAAAGCGGGGCGATCACCGAGCATGGGTATATCCACGAGGAGAAGTTTGACTATGAGCGCTGGCGGGCGCGGGAGGAAGGGCGGGAGCCCGGGCCGCGCACAGGGCTGAAACCCTTCTGGCGCTGGGTGGCGCTTGGGTTGCTCCTGGCGGTTTTTTGGTACTTCTGGGAGTGGATCTACAAGATTGGAAGCACGCCGTGGTTCTGAGGAACGATTGCGCGGAAAGGGGGTTATTGCGCATTTCCGTGCAGAAACCTCGTGCACGTAAGTCGCTTTTGTAGTGGCACTTTTGGAATGGGCCTGGGGTTGTTGCAGTTGTTGCGCATTTTGCAATGGGGTGATGCGTGACACTCTACGAGAGGGGGTTGTTGCGGTTGTTGCGCGGGAGGGAGTAGTGGCGCTACGCGCTGTAAAAACGGCGACAGGAATAACGCCACTCCATGACGCGTTTATGCTGCATCTCCCCTCGCCTC
>JAYUWZ010000231.1:0-4365 GCA_043753265.1 Verrucomicrobiaceae bacterium | reverse complement strand
CGCCTGTCGTCCAGCGGGCTGACTGCTTTTACTTTCCCGAGGTCCACTTCACGGCGTTCTTCAGGAACGCCTTGTAGGCATCGAGATCATGGGCGCGGGCGTCGTGGCCGAGGGTGATGCACACGATGCGCGCCTTCGGGTGCTTAGTCACCCAGACCTGCGGGAATTCCTTGCCCGTCTTTGGGCTCGTCGCGGTGGCAACGACTTCGATGGGCGTGGCTGCCGGGTCGGGGATGTAGTTGTAGAGTTCGTCCACGATTTCGAACTGCGCCGGGACGCCCTTGGTGAGCGGGTGATTCGGCGCGGTGACCTTCACGGGGAACGGGCCGAGATTATCGTGGCCGCGGGTGCCGCCGCCGACGATCTCCTTGTTCCACTGGGCGAAGTTTCCCCATGCGTACCACGTGCCGGGGTGCAGAGCGATAATGCCGCCGCCACGGTTGGCGAAGTCGATGAGCGCCTTCTTGGTGGATGAGCTGATGGGCTGATTCGCGCTGAGCACGAGCACGTCCACGCGATCAAGGATTGCAGGGATGCCGTTTAGGTTCTGCGTGAAGTCGACCCAGCCGACCTCGGGCGTGAGGATGGCTTTGTCGGCAGCTCCGAAGAACTTCACGAAGTCGTGCGAGCTGCCGCCACCGACGAGCAGCACGCGGGGACCGTTAGCTGGCTTCGTCGCGGGAGGCTGCGGCACCTCGTCGCTGAACTGCGGCTTGAAGTTGCCGTCTTCGCCGGCTGCCCCGGGTTTCACTGCCGGGACGACAACTGTTTCCAGCGGCTTCGCATTGGCGTCGGCGAGCTGGGCGGTGATTGCCACGGTGGTCGGGGCGGCTGCGCCGTCGCCGAAGGACTCCAGCACCAGCTTCTCGATGGGCGCGGTGCGCTTGAGTTGCTTGGCGAAGTAGCGCACCTGCTTGCTGCTCACCACATCCGCTTTCTTCGAGCCGGGGACATTCACCTGCGGGCCGTAGTCGGCAAATTCCACACCGTTCTGGAACACGAGTTCCTCGGTCTGGCCATCCGCGTAAACCACAGTCGTCTTCATCACTGGCGAAGCCGCGCCCTCTCCGGTGTAGCCCCAGCCGGTCACGCCGCCGAGGAAGTGCAGGCGGTTGGCTTTGAAGCCGCCGAGACGCACTTCTACTTTTGACGGCATGCTCCCTGCGAGCGAGCGGCCAGGGCCGCCCTTGAGCACGAGCACATTCTTGCCCGTGGGGCTCTTCACAGGGTCCATGATGACGAAGGGCACGCCTTCCACGGTCACAGTGCCGAATTTCTTGAAGGGCAGCGTGTCGGTTTTTGCTTCACGCGATGCGTAGAGCCCATGACGGGTGTCCGCAGTGAAGACGTCCTTGAGATCCACCGTGCGGAAGCTGCCGCCATCCACGCTCGCCATGTAGGCGATGACGTCGCGGATGGACTCGCCGCCGAGCCCCTCAAAGCCCTCTGGCATGAGCGAACGGCCGGTATTGGTGCGCACCTTGATGTCGGAAACCTTTACCTCCTGCTCACCGGCGAGGCTGCGCAGCACCACGCTGGCAGGATTCTCGCGGGCGATGATGCCGCTGTAGAACTGGCCACTATTGGTTTCGATGTTCCAGGTCACAAAGCTTGGGTCCACCTCGCGATTGGGATCCACGATAGCGGTGAGCAACTCGCCGGGACCATGGCTGCCCATGCCGACTAGAGCGGGACCAACGTCCACGCCAGCGTTGTCGAACTTGTGGCAGATGGCGCATGTCGTCGCAAAGGCGGCCTTGCCTTTTACCGGGTCGCCGCCGGGGCCTTCCACCACGGGTGAAAGCTTGGCGATGGTTTCGTTCTTGGCCTTGGCCATGGGATTCAGCACATCGAGCATTTCCGTCGCGCGCTTCGAGACTGTGGGATCGGGATGCGTGCGCAGACGGGCGATATTGGCCGGTCCGAGGTTCGTGAGCACCACCGTCTTCGCATTGACTGCGTCGAGCAGAGCGCTGGTCCATTCGCTGCGCTTGAGCAGCGCGTCGAAAGCCGCGGTCTGTGCGGTCACGTCGAGCGTCGGGAACGCTTTGGTGAGCGCAGCGCCCACGGTTGAATCGCCGGTCTCGGCGAGAGCGGAGATGATCGCCGCCTTGGTGCCGCCGGAGAGTTTCGCATCTCCGAGAAGAGTCGCCACAGCGGGGAGTGCCTTTTCATTCACGCTGCGCAGGCCGAGCAGGCCCTGTGCGGTGGCGAGGCGCTCGGCATCCGTGCCAGCGCTCAGCTTTGCGAACAGCTCACCGATGAGCTTCTCGGTCGCGCCCTTGAGCGCACCGGCTTTGTCCCACTTGGCTGCGAGCGGGAGCGCACTGCCGCTTGCGCCGCTGCCGAGCAGTTTTGCGAGGGCGGCGGAAAGATCCGCGCTCATCGCAGGAGCACCCTGCACCGTTTTCACGAGGCTTTCCAGGATGCTGCGTTTGAGCGAATCCGCGCTCGCGGGTTTTCCGGCGAGTGCGATCACGAGCTTCGCGGCGTCATCGGGATTGGTAACACTTTGCGTCAGCGCACTCACCAGCGGTGCGAGCGCGGGAGCATCGGCGCTATCCAAGGCGGCGGCGATGACCGTCGCGGGATTTTTGGAGGCAGCGCCGAGTGCTGCGCTGCGCTGGAAGTCGTCGTCGAACTTCGCCCATGCGGCCACGAGGGACTTGGACGCTTCATCCGAGCTTTCACCCGCAGCAATCGCTCGCAGAGCGGCAAGGCGGACGGAGGCGTCGGCATCGTTCAAAAGACCGACCACAGCCGTGCCCATTTTGCCCTCCTCAGCTACGAGTGCGGCATTTCTGCGCACCCCGGCATCCGTGTCGGCGAGAGCTGCGGTCACGATGGCGGGTTTCAGTCCGCCGGTGGCCAGTGTGGTCCACAGCGCGGCGATCTTGGTGTCGGAGTTCCATTTTGCGTCCCACCCGCCAGTCCACTGCTTGGAATGCTTCTCGGTAATCAGGCGCACGGCATTCATCCGCACGTGGCGGTTGGAGTGCCCCACGGCCTGCACGAGGCCTGCGAAGTCTGCCTTCGACAAATCGGGCACTGCATTCTTCTTCGAATCCTTGTGATCGAGACGCCAGATGCGGCCAAAGTAGTGATCGCGATCCGGGCGCACTGCGGCGTTCACCTTGTTGTGATCCGGCCCGCGGGTGTCGTTGTGAATGACGGCCTGATTGTAAAAGTCGCCGATGTAAACCGCGCCATCCGGGCCCACGCGCACTTCGATGGGGCGCCACCACATGTCCTTGCTACGGATGAATTCCGTATCCTCGCGACCGGGGAGCTTGGCGGCGGTGTAGCTGCTGCCTTTCGGCGTGAGGCGGGTGTGGTGGATGATATTGATGGTCGGCTCCGTCGTAAGGTAGTCGCCATTGTATTCAGCGGGCCAGGAGCCGCCGTCGTAGACCACCGTGCCGGCTGCTGCGGTGAAGGAACCCACCCAGTCGATCTGCACATAGGCCATCTGCTCCCACGGCATCGCGGGGAATGCCTTGGGCGAAGGCTCGACCACACTGAAGCTGGGAGTCTTGCCAATGGTGCCGCGCGCAATCGCGTATTCGGGCAGCACCGTCTGCATGAGAAGCTGGCCGCTCGTCGGCTGGGTCCACATCACGCGATTGTCGCCGGTGATTTGCAGGCCCCAGGTGTTGCCGCCCTTGCTGGAGTATTGCTCGAGCACGCTGCCATCGGCCTTGAAGCGGACCACGCCGCTCCCGATGTTGCCCTGCTTCTCGCCCTTGGCATTCAGCACTTTGCTGGAGCCGCTGTAGCCGTGGGTGGCGTAGATCCAGCCATCCCAGCCCCAGCGGGGATTATTGATCACCGCGTGCGTGTCGCCGGTGCCGAGCCCCGTAAAGAGCTTTTCCACCTTGTCGGCCTTGCCGTCGGCGTTCGTGTCGCGCAGCCAGAGAATGTCCGGTGCCTGGGTCACAATCACACCGTCCTTGTGGAAGACGAGCCCCGTGACGAGATCGAGGCCTTCGTAAAAGACTTCCTTTTTGTCCATCACCCCGTCGCCATTCGTATCCACGAGGCGGGAAATTTTATCCTGCGCGGGACGATCCTGCTCGCCGGGCGTGGGGTCGATGCCGCCGTGGTCTTTCCATTCCTTGCCGCGGTAGTCCGGGCGCATGCCGCGCCGGCCGTTGGGATACTCGGGCGTTTCCGCAACCCACAGCGAGCCATCCGGCGCCCAGTCGAAGTTCATCGGCTTGGTGATGAGCGGCTCCGCGGCCACGAGGGTAAGCTTGAAGTCCGGATGGACTTCGAGATTTGCGAGCGTCTTCTCCGGGAGCTGGGGTCCGCCATCGGGGTAGGTGAGCGAGGAGATTTCCTCGGGCTTGGTAAACTCATCCACAT
>JAYUWZ010000230.1:0-1935 GCA_043753265.1 Verrucomicrobiaceae bacterium | reverse complement strand
GCACTCCAAGGCGTCGCCCGACGTTCGAACGCAACAACTGCATAAACCTCCAAAACTTAAAAGCAAAACCGAAACATGAACTCACCTTTCACTACACTCCCCCTGGAACCCCAAACCGACGCCCCGGCCCCCAGCGCCCACCTCGCCCGCGACGTGGCCCAAATCGCTGGTTCCGCGCGCAAGCTCCACGCCCTCAGCGCGAGGCTACTGGCGGATGGGGCGGAGTTGCCTGCCTATCTTTATGTCCGGCCTTTGCAGGCCGAGATTGTCTTTACGCGCCCGGCCGGTCGGGGACTGGCCCGCCTCTTTGGAGGGGAGGGGTGGCGGCGGGAAGCCGCGGGCGCGTCGTTCTTCGACTGGGTGAAGAGGGTGGAGGAGGGAGTCACGCTGAGAATCAGCGAATGCGAGGAGGTGGCATCGCCCGCGTCGGAGGTTCCGCCAGAGGTGTTCGGTGCAATGGTTGCTCCGGCGGAACATTAACCGAAGCAGGAACGCCCCTGATGCCGCAGGCGTGACTTCGCCGGGTGGAGAGCAACCCGGCACATTTTTCAAATACCGATGAAACGAAGCGATACACCAATGCCCCTCGGGGATGAACCCGGTGACGGGGACGATGGTCACGAGGACAACTGCGGCAGCCTGCTGGAATGCTTCCGCGACGCCTGCACCGATCCAGCACTGAGCGACCTCATGCGCGATGCCGGCTTGTTCAGTGTGGAGGCAGGAATGACCGAACTGGAACCACAGTGAGCGGTCGGCAAAGTAGGCGAGGTTTTCAACCTCGCGCGGGCGGGAATTTCGGGATGAGAAGGAAACACTCCACCTCTCCGCTCCCACCCCAGCGAGGTTGGAAAACCTCGCCTACTTTGCGGGACCACGCTCCCCCCACAACACAACAAGGACACGTCATGCCATCATTTCAAACAACCATCGAACTCCCCATTGAGGTGGAATACGAATACAGCAGCGGCCAGGAACCCACTCACGACGAGCCTGGCTGGGCACCCGAGGTCGATGTGCAATCGGCGGTGATCATCGGCCCAGCCTTGCAGTTGCCAGCACCGCTCCTCTGGCGAAAGCTCGATCGCACCGAACGGCGAAGGCTGGAATCCGAAGCCATGGCTCATGCGCGCGGTAAGGAAGAAGGGCGGTTCTGAATGCCCGCTTGGACCATCTGGAGGCGGCTTCGCTGGAATCGAAACCTTCCTTGGCAGTGGCCACTCGGGATCAGCAAGGCATCCACATCTCCCTGCAAAGCGAACTGTTGCCGTGGATCCAATCCCTACACGTAAAGTCTGGCTCATCACGGGCTGCTCAAGTGGTTTTGGCCGCGCCCTCGCCGAGCGTGCCCTGGACCTCGGTCACAAAGTCGCAGCAACCGCCCGCCGCGTGGGTCAGATCGCTGGCCTGGAGGAGCGGTATCCTGGTGCCTGCAAAACGTTTCCGCTCGATATTTCCAGAGAGAGCGGGATCGAGCGCGTGGTTGCCAGCGCTGTCGAGGCTTTTGGGCAGGTGGATGTGGTGGTCAACAACGCGGGCTACGGCCTGATTGGCGCTTTCGAGGAACTGGGGCGCGAGCAGATCGGAAGAAACTTTGAGACCAACTTTTTCGGCGCACTTCACCTGATCCGCACCGTGCTGCCCTTCATGCGGGCGCGGGGCAGCGGCCACATCGTCAATATCTCCGCGGCAGCGGCCATTTCCAACTACCCTGGCTTTTCCATCTACGGTGCCACCAAGTGGGCGCTGGAGGGCGTCTCGGAATCGCTCGCCGCCGAGTTGAAGCCGCTCGGGATCAAAGTCACCATCGTGCAGCCTGGTCCATTCCGCACCGACTTCATTGGGCGCTCAATGGAGCGCGGCGAAATCGCGCTGGCGGACTACGAAAAGACAAGCGGCAGGTTTCTGCGTCTGCTGGAATCAATGAACGGCAGG
>JAYUWZ010000229.1:0-4370 GCA_043753265.1 Verrucomicrobiaceae bacterium | reverse complement strand
GCACCGTGACGCTCGGCGAAAGCGTGACGACGCGCGGGCTGCAATTCGTCACCAACAACTACATCGTGAACGCTGCCGCAGGCCAGACCATCACGCTGGATCCCACGGCCTCGGTGCGCGTGGAAGCCGGTGCCACCGCCACCATCAATGCAGTACTCACGGGCGCTCCGTTGAAAAAGGACGGGGACGGCGTGCTCGTGCTCTCCGCCAATAACACATATGCCGGCGGCACCACCGTCGTAAACGGCCAGATCAATGTGACCAACCCCGCCGGGCTCGGGCTCGGCAGCGGCCCGGTGGAAATCCTGGCATCGCCGACAACGTATCTCAATTTCATCAACATCGCCTCGGCAGGCTCCATCACCATCACCGCGCGCGGCTCAGGCCCGGCTTTGGACCCGGGCGTACTGCGATTCTTCGATACCGCTCGCGCGGGCACCGCCCTGATCATTAATCACCCCACGGATGGACCGGGTGGACGCGGCGCGGTGACTCGATTCTCTGGAACCGCCAGCGCGGAGGGTGCGACGATTGAAAATCGCGGCGCGAGTTTTGTGGGTAGTCAGCCAGCCACCCTCATGGGCGGCGGCAGCACGGAATTCTACAACGCGTCCACTGCGGGGAGTGCCCACTTCATCAATTTCGCGGCTACGGGGGAGGGCTTCCATGCCGGTGTCACGAGCTTTCTGAATACTTCCCAGGCAGGCAGCGCGACCCTCACGCTGCACGGTGGACAGGTGCAGGATGCACGCGGCGGGGCCGTGCAATTTTTCGATACGAGCAGCGCGGCCCAGTCCACCATCCACGCCGAGGCGGGCGCCAATGGGGGACGTGGCGGAAGGATATTTCTTTTCGGCACCAGCAGCGGGGGCACGGCGCGCATCATCCTCGGAGCCGATCCCGTTTCCCCAGGCATCCTCGATATCAGCACCCTCACCTCCACGGGCACCTCCATCGGCTCGCTGGAGGGTGGGGGAAGCGTTTTCCTCGGCGGCAAAAAACTGACCGTCGGCGGCAATAATTTGAGCACCGAGTTCTCCGGCTCCATCGCGGATTTCGGCGGGGTAGGGGTAGCCTCAAACGGAGAGTTGGTAAAGGTCGGCACCGGCAGCCTCACGCTCTCGGGAAACAACTTCTACTCCGGCTTCACCGATGTCGTGGAAGGCCTGCTCATCTTGCGCAATGCCGCCGGGCTTGGCCTGGGGCCAAACTCGGTCTATGTGCGCTCGGGCGCGGAATTGCGCCTCATCGAAAACACAGTGTTCGGCTCCTCCGCTGCGCTCATCAATGTGAGCGCTACCACCGCGACGGGACCCGGTGCGCTCACGCGCTTTGAGGGGACTTCTCGTGCGGGTAGTGCGCTGATCCTGAATATCGCAGGCCTTCAAGCCGATTGGGACAACAGCACGCTCCTCTTCGCCGGTTCGTCCAGCGCAGCGACTTCCAATATTCAAAATAGGGAGGGAGACAACGGAGGGGCAGGCGCAATCATCCGCTTTCTCGACGATGCTACCGCTGAAGGCGCGCAAATCCTCAACCTCACCCCCGCAACCGCATCCGGTGCGGGTAAGATCTTTTTTGAAAACCAAAGCACGGCAGGTGCTGCGGTGATCACTAATTTAGGGGGACTGTTCGTTGGAGGAGGGAGCGGTGAAGTCACTTTTACCGGCGCTGCCACCGCAGGTGCTTCGAGGATTTTGAACAGGGGAGGCACTGCAAATTCAGGGGCAGGTGCCACCACCTTTTTCCGCGAAACGTCGAAAGCAGGCTCGGCAATCATCACCAATTTCGCCGCGACCAACGGGAGCGCGGGCTCGACACGTTTCTTCGACGACGCCAGCGCGCAAAATGCGACCATCACCAACCAGGGCACGAATAACACCGACGCCCCTGGCGGCGTCACTGTCTTCGCCGGAACCTCCACGGCAGGGACCTCGACTATTGTCAACGCAGGTGGACTCCCATCCGCAGGCGGCCCGGTCACCGTGGGTGGAGTGACCCGTTTCCTCGATGACTCCTCTGCGGGAAGCGCGATGTTTACCAATGAGGCCGGCGTGCCTGCGGGCATCGTCAATTTCGGCCGCGATTCGGGAGGTCGCGTCGAGTTCTTTGGCAACTCCACGGCAGGGTCGGCCAGCTTTGTGAATCGCGGCGGCACCCGCGCCGTCGCAGGGGCGCGCATGGAGTTCCACGACAACTCCCGCGCTGGAACCGCCTTCTTTGAAAACTGGGGAGGCATCAGCGCGAAAGAGAACGACGGGGAAAGCACCCTGCTTTTCTTCGGAAACTCCAGCGCTGAAGCCGCCACCATCGTGAATGCCGGGGGCACACTCGCAACTTCCCAAGGCGCGAGCACGGTCTTTTTCCAAAACTCGAGTGCTGGATCGGCCACGATATCAGCAGGCGGCGCGAGCGTCGCCGGAGGGCTCGGGGGAAGTATCACTTTTTCCGACAATTCACAGGCGTCCCAGTCCCTCCTAACGGCTGGCGCCGGAACCAATGGGGGCGGGGGAGGCGAAATTCTTTTCCGAAACTCCAGCACCGGCGGCACTTCGCGCATGATTATAGAGGCAGGAGTCACGGGCGAACCCGGTATGCTCGACATCAGCGGACTCTCCGCCACCAGCACGACACTGGGTTCGCTGGAGGGCGGCGGAGTGGTCGCACTTGGCAGCCGCCTGCTCGGCGTGGGCGGCAACAACCTGAGCACCGAGTTTTCCGGCGTCATCCGCGACCCGGGCGGCACTCCCGGCGCCAGCGGCATGCTTACAAAAACCGGCACCGGCTCTCTCACTCTCAGCGGCAACAATACCTTCACCGGCAAAACCACCGTGCTCGACGGCAGGCTCATCGTCACCGGCTCACTCAGCGGCTCCGTGGATGTGCAAGGCGGCGTGCTGGGCGGCAATGGACAGTTCAACGGCGGCATCATCGTCGGTCCCGGCGGCGTCGTAGCCCCCGGCCAAAGCATTGGCATACTGGAAACCGCCGGCCTCCTCGAATTCAGCCCCGGCTCCACCTTCGGCCTGGAAGTCGACCTGGGCGAAGGCACCGCCGACCGCATCAACGCCTTCGGCATCACCATCGGTGCCAATGTCAACGTGGCCGGCCAGCTTTACGGCCCCGGCAACACCACCCTCATCGGCGACGAATTCCTCGTCCTCAACAATCTCTCCGCCCAACCCATCAACGGCACCTTTGCCGATCTAGCCGAGGGCGCCGAACTCGCCATGGGCATCCACCGGTTCGAGGTCAGCTACACCGGAGGCGATGGCAATGACATGACCCTCACCTACCTCATCCCCGAACCCACAAGCCTCACCCTCCTCGCCACCACCACCCTCCTCCTCCTACAAACCCGCCCCCGCCGTATTAAACGCAAGAGCTAAGCCAGATCCGCACTTGCCTTCTTCACAAGCACTCGCTGAGCTTGGTTCGTTGACATGTCCACATTCCGACAAACGCTAGCCTTGTGTGCCCTATTTGGGTCACTAGGGGGCTGTGTAAATGGCAGTCGCCAGATGTCCGAAATGACTGCCCAAGACATCAAGTCGCGACTTCAAGTTGGCAGCACCAGAATGGAGCAGGTTCGCCAGATGCTGGGCGAACCGCGGAGCCAGGGGGTGCAGGACTCACAACTCCTCTGGTTTTATCAATACCAGAAGATGTCGTGGCGTTTTTTTGTGCCATTCGTCCCGCCCCCTAACGACGCCAATCTCATGGGTTTCCTGAAAGTGAGCTTCGACGACAAAAAAGTGGTCTCACGCGTTGATTACCGCGGTAGCCGATAATTGCCGGGCCAGGGCGCGCAATCAGAACGATACCATCGGTGGATGGCCCTCTCCGAGCCCCACGGCCTTGCTGTTTCTTCGCGAGTCACCATTGGGCATTCCAAGCAAACGCCGAAGGCGCACTTTCACCCAGTTCTCCGTCACGCATCAATTGATGGGTTCGAGCAACACTGCGCCAGGGAGCGGCGGCATTCCTGCCGCCGTCTCCACAGCGCGAAGCGCCAGCTTTTCTCCCGCGAATACCACTACCCATCATTTCACGAATGACGCAGTAATTAGCTTGCTCCCGCGCTGGCGGAAAACGGTGAGTTTTAGTTATGCAAAAGGACGAATTGGCAATAGAGAAGCGCAAACAGGGACAGACCGCTCTCTGTCCTTGTTTGCATGTCACATGAATTCGCGCCTCTTCCCGGCTGGAAGATGGCTGGTGCGGGAGGGCATGTGGCCGGGGACAGCACTGGAAGGAATGCGTACCACTTCTTACGGTCTCCTCCAAGTCAGGCTGGATCGATAGTATGGCGAGGTTTTTGCGCATATTGCGCGGATACGACGGAACCACAGATTGCAGGGAGATCACCG
>JAYUWZ010000228.1:0-4374 GCA_043753265.1 Verrucomicrobiaceae bacterium | reverse complement strand
GCGGATGAAAGGGAATGGGGTAGCAATGTTACGCCAGTTCGTGGAGTGCGGCAGCCCTCTGCCGCTTTGGATGGTGGGTGGGAATTTTGGGTGGGCTGGCAGGGAAAACTATGCAGATCCTCCCGTGCGATCACTCCGCCATACCGCCCCCCGCCTACGCCCCCCATCCAAAGCGGCAGAGGGCCGCCGCACTCCAAGAACTGGCGTAGGTTTGGGTGTGCCCATTCCCCTTTGACCATCACACCCAAGACCGGAAGGGATGCATTCCTCCGATGCGCCGTACGTAGTACCGCCTTCAGGCGGAAGGAACGCTCTGGTTTTGTGAGGACGTCCGAAGTCATCCAAGCGTAGCTGCGAACCGGACGTTGTATTCCGCCTAAAGGCGGGACTACGTGCAGGCTACTGCCGGATCACCCGGATGCGCTGGCGCCCGCCATTGGCGTCATTTCCAGGATTCGTTCCCGTAGAATTCACGGCGTTATTGCTGCTGCCGCCGGGGGCGAAATTGCGATTGCCGCCGTTTTGGAAATTCGTGGTATTGCGTCCACCGGGCTGGCCTTGCGCTTGTGGCTGCTTGTACTGCGTCTGCATGGTAGCCGGGGGCAGCGGGACCTTGTTATTCGTCTGGATGGTCGGTGGCCTTGGGATGGCTGGCACCATGCCCGGAGCCTTGCCGGGAGGGGGAAGCTGGCCGTTGGTCCTTCCATTCGGCGCTGGCGGTGCCGAAACGGGGCCGCGCAACTCGTTCTCATTGAAGCCGATCTCCTTTTCCTCCTCGCCCTTCTTCAGCACGACCTTGGTCGCCGCAGGACGGTCACCGTGGATCACCTGCTTCACGTAGATGCCCTCCGGATTGGGAGCGTTATCCCAGAATCGCATGGTGCTGTTGTCGCCCATCCGCTGCACAACGACGTAGCCCGTGCCGACGCCTTTGATGTAGGTGTTATCGAAGGGGCTGGGTTTCTCCTCCTTGGGGGCTTCAATCTTCGTCTCCAGCACGAAAGGGGACTTTTCCACCATCGAGGCGTATCGCTCCTTGGGCCACGAGGTGGGGATGGTATCGTCGTCTGCGACGGCAGGCACACAAAGAGCTGCGAGAAGGATGAACGATGATGCTTTCATGGGAGATGGTGCGTCTAAAGTAACTCGGGTTGTGACAAACCGCAATGGCAGGCGTTCAGTTTACAGGGTTGAATTAATTACCCCTTGGGTGAAAACCACCTTGCGACGGTCATGCTGGCGCGAAGCTGGGTTTTGTCGCTGGGATCCACCTTCAATTCCATGGCTTCCACCACGATGAATTTCTCTGGCCCCTGTAACTCGTTGAGAAAGTAAGACATCTGGTTCCACTTGCCCTTGATCTCGATACGGATGCCCAGGGAGATATACGGCTGGTTGCTTCCCTGGTTGGCGACGTTTTGCGATACGTTTTCGATGAGCACCTCGTGCTTCTTCGCAAGGGCCTGAATGGATTCCCGCAATTCCTTGCCCGCCACTTCGGAGTCGCCCATGGGGACCAGTTGGGCGCTGAGCCAGGTATCGCGCTTGGCGGACCGTTCCCGGTCCGTCTCCAGGGCGCGGAAGGTTTGCATCTCAATCTCCGCTTTCATCTTCGCGCTACGGGATTCGTTGTACTTCCCGATGAAAAACTTGATGAGCACCACATTCAGAAGAATGAGGACGGTTCCGCCGACAAGGAATGCGAGGGTTTTCTCGCGCTGGGACATTTGGGAAATCATCGTGGCTTGGAAGTGGTGGAGAAGGGTCTGCCGCTGACAGTGAAGCTGATACGGTCGCCTTTCACCGTTTGCCCGTTGGGGTAGGCGATTTCGAATACCTCATTGAGGGCGGTGTTTTTCTTGAGCTTTTGGACAAACCCAAAACGGCCATCGGTCGTGCCCTCCGCCTTGATCACCCACTCCCGCGGGGAGTAGCTGAAGGTGGTAAACTGGACATCGGGGTTGCCACCCCATTCGCTCCAGAGCTGGAGCATCACATCGAGTGGGTAGCGTGCCTTGTCGATGGCGGGTGCGAAGGTGTTCCAGCGGGCCATTTGCTGGTTGATCATCGCGTATTTCGGCGCGGTGTTGAGCACCTCGACCTGCGCGTTTTGCACCTGCTTCTTGTAGTAGGCGAGGAACACGAAGGCGCCCGCCACAAGGATGAGGTAAACCACCGCCGCGAGGAGGAGATTTTGTTTCAACTTCTCGCCGCGCTCCCGGCTTCTTGCCTCGTGCTGCCAGGAGACGGGGAGCAAATCGAGCGCGTCGGAGGCGGTCTCCGGCTCCGCCAGCGGGAAGACGGGTTTTTGAAAATGCTCCGCAAGTGAAGGCTCCAGGTCCGAGCATTCCGGCGAGAGGCGCACGCTGGTAAATTCCACGGGAACCCCCTCGAGCTCCGCGCTGATGAGCAATCCCGGCAACTCTCCCAGCACGAATTCGGGATCGCGCCCGCCGATGGGTTGTGCCCACGCGAGTTTCCCATTGGCCACGATGGCCACGGTGAGTTGGTCCTGCTCGGGCCACACGGCGAGCACGGTTTCGTCCTTGGGGCATCCCACCGCCATGCGCTGGGCCTCCAGGGTGATGCGCTCGGGCAGCATGCCATTCTCGCGCAGCGGCGCGCAGATTTGGTCGAGTTGCGCGTGATGCGCGGAGATGGAAAGGATGGTGCTTTCGTTTTCCGCCTGGTCGAGCAACTCGTAGCCGTGCGTCACCTCCTCCACGGGGAAGGGCAGCGTCTTCTCGAGCTGGAGTTGCAGCATGTCGGCAATCTCCGTGCGGTCCGTCGCTGGAAGCTTGTGCCGCTCGAGCAATACAGACTGGCAGGGGAGGGTGAGCTCGATGTGCGCGTTTGCGGGGATGGATGCAATCGCCTCTTCCAGCGTGGACACGTTGCTGGCCTCGGCGCCGGTGACGCGGATGCGCCACCCGGTGGCACCGGGGGATAGGAGGGCATGGCTGACGCCGTTTTTCTTCATTCGTTCCAACGTTTAATTGTGGGGTTCTGGCCTCCTTTTTGAGCGACCACCTCGATTTGTCGACGGACTTTTCCAGACCACCCCTCGGCGATGATGCGCCAATTGGAGTCTTTTGGCCCGATCAGGCCGCCCAATGCGCTCCATTGGGTCTGGTTCAAACCGAAAAATGGGCGCGCATCCTCCATGCGCTGAATCACAGGATCGTCGATCGTGCCATCGATGCCATCGTCTCCCTTGCGATAATCCAGAAATCGCTGGATGCCGATGTCGCCGAGTCCCGGCAGAAGGCGCAGAATGTGAAATTCCGCGCTTGTGATATCGATCTGCCCGGCGGAATCCACGGTGAGGTCGTCTTTCCACCCGGGCTGGGATACCAGTGCTTCCGTCCCCGCGACTTCCTTGATTTCCTCCACGTCCAAAAATTCGCTGCGGTTCGGCGGGTGGTAGCCCTGCGCGTCCTCCATGCCGTTGATGCGCTTGAGATTGTCCGCGTCCAGCCAGTCGAGCATGCAGTCGAGCATGCGCTCGCGGTCGTTGAACTCGATACCGCGGTATTCCAGCCAGCGGCGCAGGAGGTCCATCTTCATCGGGTCCTCGCCCCGGAGGAGCACGTTGATGTTCAGCTTGCTGCCCTCGCTAATCATGCGCACCCGGAAGCCCGGGTCGCCCTCGGACCATTGCTGGAGCACGGGGGTTTCCTTGCTCACGAGCGGGTGCAGGGCCAGAGCCACCCCGCTGTGTGCCCAGGCACGGGCCTCGGAGTCGTTTTGCTGGTTGCCCGCTACCTTGAGCGTGTGCCGAACATAGCCGGCCCAAATCATGATGGCAGCGCTCAGCACGATGACGGCCCAGAGCGAGAGCAGCAGTGCCGCGCCGCGGCGGGATATGGAAACGGAGGCCCGGTGTTTCATTGTTGCTGGGTCATTGCCGCCGGTACCGTGAGCACGGCCTCATAGGGGACGATATCGCCCGCCCGCCAGATGCTGAGCAGCACGTAGCTGGGGCGCGCGGAGGGGTCCACCCACTTGTCCACCACCTGGCCGAGGCGGGTGTCGAAATAGCGGATCATCATCCCATCGACGCCATTGAGCAGGGGCACCCAGTCTGCGTCCTTGTCGCTGCCCCCGGGAATCAAGCCCGTCTCGGTGTCGAGCAGTGCCGGCCTGCGCCAGAGACCGATCTCAAATTTCTTGGAATCGTCCTTCAGGGGCATGATGCGCAATTGCACCTGGTATTCGCCCCGGGCAGCGGTCGTCATCAGCCCCGCCCCGCCCCGGGAGCGCCACTCCATCTTGTCGAGATCCCGGCCGCTGAGCTTGAGGTTTTCGCCTTTCAGGTTGCCCGTGCCCTTGGGGGAAATTCCGTAAAGCCCCTCCTGCACGAGGGCGACGAGA
>JAYUWZ010000227.1:0-4374 GCA_043753265.1 Verrucomicrobiaceae bacterium | reverse complement strand
TACGCGCGATGAGTGGACCACGGAAGGCGCAGTCGCCGCCTCTCGCGCCACGGTGCCGGTGGTGCAGTGGCAGAAATCATTCGTGATTCCCAGTGGCGAGATGCGGCCCGGCGTTCGCTCGCCAGAAGTGTGGAGCTTCCCCTTCCAGCCATGAATCAACCGCCTACCGCAATGCGCACAGCCTGGATGGTGGTCATCCTGCTCGTGCCAGTGGCCCTGCTGAACTACCTCGACCGGCAGATGCTCGCGGCGATGAAAACATCCGTGATGCACGACATCACCGACATCGAAAACGATAAAAACTGGGGAATGATTCTGGCCGTATTCAAATGGGTATACGCAATTTTGAGCCCCATCGGCGGCTACCTCGCAGATCGGTATCCCAAACGCTTTGTGATCACCGGAAGCCTGTTTGCTTGGTCGGCCGTCACCTGGGCCACGGGCCACGTCACCACGTATGAGCAACTGCTGGTATCCCGTGCGCTGATGGGAGTCAGCGAGGCTTTCTACATCCCGGCAGCGCTTGCGCTCATCGCCGAGTACCATTTGGGCGCAACACGTTCCCGCGCGATTGGGTTTCACCAGATGGGCATTTACGCCGGCGTGATCGTCTGTGGCTTCAGCGGACACGTTGCAGACAATCCCGACTTGGGATGGCGCTGGGCTTTCGATGCCTGTGGCATCTTGGGCGCGCTTTACGCGGTGCCGCTCTTCTTCCTGCTGCGCGATCCAGTGCGCCCGGCAAACTACTCGGAAATCCAGCGTCCTTCTCCCGGTGCGGCAGTCACCGAATTGCTCGGCAACCGTTCCTTCATTCTCCTCACCTTGTATTTTACCCTTCCCGCACTCGCAGGCTGGGTGGTGCGCGACTGGATGCCCGCCATTCTGAAGACCGAATTCAAAATCGGACAGGGCCACGCGGGGGTCTCCGCGACGCTCTATTGGCAGATCGCCGCAATCATCGGTGCTGTCGTGGGAGGCTGGCTGGCCGATCGCTGGATGCGCCGCACATCACGAGGCCGTATCTTCGTGAGCGCCATCGGCATGTCGCTCATCATCCCAGCGATGTTTGGAGTTGGCTACTCGCCACAGACCGGTGAGCTCTGGGTGGCTATCGCTTTCCTCATTCTGTTCGGGATCGGCTGGGGCTTCTTCGACTGCAACAACATGCCCATCCTCTGCCAGATTGCACGACCGCAACTCCGCGCCACCGGTTACGGCATCATGAATTTCGTCAGCATTAGTTGTGGAGGCCTTGCAGATTGGGGCTTCGGCATGTTGCGCCACCAAGGGGTTCCGCTATTTGGAATCTTCAGCACCTTCGCCAGCGTCGCGATCATCTCGGTCGTTCTCGTGCTGCTCATCAAACCGAAGGAGCAGGAGCAACTGGAAAAGCGCGCCGATGTTGGCCCTCTTTAAAAACTGACAACACAGCATGAAACCCAAGCATCCGCTTCACGGACTCGTAGCAGCCACCCACACTCCCTTTTTCGCCGATGGCACTATAAACCTCGACGCAGTGGACCGACAGGCCGCGCATCTTGTTTCAAAGAATGTAGGTACCGTCTTCATCGGCGGCAGTACGGGCGAGAGCAGCTCTCTATCGCTCGAGGAACGCCTCTCGCTCGCCACACGCTGGAGCGCAGTGGTAAAAGGCAGCCCGCTGAATCTCGTCATTCACGTCGGCTCCAATTGCATCGCCGACTCCACGGCACTCGCCGCACAGGCCCAGCAACTCGGCGCAGTGGCCATCTCCGCGCTGGCACCCTCATACTTCAAGCCACGCTCGATCGAAACGCTCATCGCATGTTGCGCGGAGATTGCGTCAGCCGCGCCGGAAACACCCTTCTACTACTACGACATCCCGGTG
This sequence comes from Verrucomicrobiaceae bacterium, assembly GCA_043753265.1. Taxonomy (GTDB): domain Bacteria; phylum Verrucomicrobiota; class Verrucomicrobiia; order Chthoniobacterales; family Chthoniobacteraceae; genus SXWH01. Next base: position 2,504 of record JAYUWZ010000227.1, on the reverse strand, counting down.
CTCACCGGTGTGTCGCTGCCCATGGTCGAGTTTCTGGAAAAGGCAGCAGCAAAAATCCCCACGCTCACCGGCCTCAAATTCACCAACCCCGATTTGATGACCTACCTCCAATGTCTGAACGCAGACAGCGGCCAGTGGGACATCCCCTGGGGCATTGATGAATGGATGCTCAGTGCTCTCGCTACCGGCGCTCAGGGATTCATCGGCAGCAGTTTCAATTTCGCCGCCCCGATTTATCACGAAGTGATCTCCGCCTTTCAACGCGGCGACCTCCCAGCTGCCCGCGCCGCACAACTCCGCAGTACCAGGCTCATCGCCCTGCTCGCGCGCCACGGTTACATGGGTGCCGCCAAGGCCACGATGGCGATGCTCGGCGTGGACGTAGGCCCCGCACGCCTGCCCAACACCTCACTCGACAGCGCACAAACCACCGCGCTGCGCAAAGACCTCGAAGCGCTCGGATTCTTTGACTGGGTGAAATGAGCATGAGGCTCGACGACCCGCACGACCCCCAGCAACTCGCAGCATTCTACCGCGCAACACTGCTCGAGGACGTAATCCCCTTCTGGCTGCGCCACGGCATGGACCACGAGCATGGCGGCATCTTCACCGCGCTCGACCAGGACGGCTCACTGTTCGATTCCGACAAGAGCGTGTGGTTCCAAGGTCGCGCCGGATGGATGTTCGCCACGCTCCACAACACTGTCGAGGCACGCCCGGAGTGGCTCGAAGCAGCGCGCTCCTGCGTGAAATTCTCCCGCAAGCACTGCCATTCGCCCGAGGGGAAAATGTATTTCACTGTCACGCGCGAAGGCCACCCCCTGCGCATGCGCCGCTACGTCTTCAGCGAAAGCTTTGCAGCCATCAGTTACGCAGCCTACGCCAAAGCCACAGGCGAGGCGCGCGCTGCGGAAGATGCCGTGACCGCATTTGAGACCTACCTGCGGCTGAGCTTCGAGCCGGGTGCAATGCTCCCGAAATTCGAGCCGACACGGCCATCAAAAGGCATTGGGGCGCACATGATCGGCATCGTCACTGCGCAGGAACTCCGTGCAAATCTCGGCGATATCACCATCTCCGGTCGCACCTGCACAGAATGGATCGACTGGAGCATCGCCGAGATCGAACGTGATTTCCTGAAGCCCGATCACCGCGCACTCATGGAAGTCGTGGCGCTGGATGGCAACCTCCTCGACCACCTCGATGGCCGTACGCTGAACCCTGGCCACGCCCTCGAATGCGCATGGTTCATCATGCACGAAGGCCGCCTCCGCTCCGACCAGCGCCTCATTGCGCTCGGCGCACAGATTCTGGATTGGATGTCGGAGCGCGGATGGGATCAGGTTCACGGAGGCCTGCTCTATTTCACCGATTTGAAAGGCATGCCCGTGCAGGAATACTGGCATGACATGAAGTTCTGGTGGCCCCATTGCGAAGCCATCATCGCCACCCTGCTCGCATGGAAACTCACCGGCAATCCGCGCTACGCATCCATGCACGCCCAAGTCCACAACTGGGCATTCACTCATTTCCCCGACCCGACGCACGGCGAATGGTTCGGCTACCTCCACCGCGACGGCACCGTCTCCCAGCGCGCCAAGGGCAACATGTATAAAGGCCCCTTCCACCTCCCTCGCATGCTGTTGTTCTGCGCGCGGGAGATCGGAGCGTTTGAGTGAGGATGCTTCTTGGTGTAATTAAATCCTGCTACTCATGACCAATCCGAGAGCTGAAAGTGATCACTTCCTCCATCAAGCCATCGTAGTGGGCGATATTGATGTCGTATCCAAATACCTCGCGGGCGGCGGCACGCCTAACGTCCTTGATAGGTACGATTGCGAGCCGTTGTATACTGCGGTGAAATATGATCGGCTAGAAATCGCAGAGATGCTGCTTACTGCGGGGGGTGACATTTTCAGAAGGTCGCGGCTCAGAGGCAATCCATTTGGCGCGGCTTGCTGGAACTGGAATGCGCGCATGATCGACTTCTGCATTGGTGCCGGAGTTGACGTCAACGGACTGCACCAAAGTCGGACGATTCTTGATGAACTTGAGGTTCAAAAGAAGTTTTTCACGAGGGGTTCGCTTTCGGAATGGGAGGGAGCTGATGGGAGGATGTGGCAGGAAACATACGACAAGCTGGTCGCGCTGGGCGCTCGCCATGCTTCTGAACTTTAAGTGGCCTCCCTTCCCAGACTGACTACGCGTCTCCCGGAACGGAACTTGAACAACAGTATACCGCCCACCGCGAACATCGCCGCCGCTAGACAGCGGTCGCTGGACACAAATCACAGGGGCAAAACAGGAACTTCTGTGCAGCATCTCATTTCCAACTTGGAAATGGTGCTCGGGGCGGGACTTGAACCCGCACGGCTTTCGCCATACGCCCCTCAAACGTACGTGTCTGCCAATTCCACCACCCGAGCTTCTCGTGGGGCGGCGTAAATAGCAATTCGGCCAAACCACGCAAGCGTTCTTTCACTAGAGCGCCATTTTTCCATTCG
>JAYUWZ010000226.1:0-1944 GCA_043753265.1 Verrucomicrobiaceae bacterium | reverse complement strand
ATTCCCAGTATGTCCTCGAAAATCAGGACCCCGAAAATCAATTTGGCGAATTTCTCCTTGGTCAGACCGAGTTCCTCCAACGCCTTAACGATGATGGTGGTGGAGGAAATGGCGAGGATGGCGCCCAGAAAAATGCTATCCATCTGCTTCCAGCCGAAGAAGCGGCCAATTTCGTAGCCCACCCAGAGCATCAGGATGATTTCCATCACGGCGGCAATGAGCGCGCTGGCTCCCACCTGCTTGAGCTTGCGGAAACTGAATTCCAGCCCGAGTGAGAACATGAGAAAAATGACACCAAGCTCGGATAAGGTGGCAATGGTGTGCTGATCCTGAATGAGCGGGAAGGGCGGAGTGTGCGGGCCGATAATCACGCCGGCCAGAATGTAGCCGAGAACGACTGGCTGCTTCAGACGATGGAACAGGATGGTGACAAATCCCGCCACCACCATCACCACCGCAAGATCCTGAAGCAACGAGTTATGCACCGTGCCCGAGAATTTAACGATGCTCGGAGATTTGGGAAGGATTCTGCTACGCCGGCTAGCGAATATTTAGCGCGCGAAGAAAAACTGCACCGCGTCCGGAATCCACATTGACGGGAACTTCACTGGAGGAGGTGACGAGCGCACCTTCGACTTCCTGGACCCAATTCTGGAAAGTGCTGGTCGATTCAAGGCGAAAGCGCTGGCCGGAATCGCCGCGAACGGTCACTTGCAGTTGTGTGCTGGAGATCCGGCGGACGGTCATCTGCAGTGGTTTGTCGCTGATCGGAGTGCCGGGGTCGTTGTTCACATTCAGGGATACAGACATGCCCAAGCTTGGATTGAGATATGTGCCGCTGGGCGTTTGCTCGAGTTTAATCGCGCGGACCATGTAAGTGTAATCGCCGACGGAGGAAGGGGCGTCCGAGAATGAGGTGGAGCTGACGAGTTGATCCGATACCCGCGTAAACGGGCCTTCGGGAGAGGTGGAGCGATAAACGTAATAACCCCGGATGTTGCTGTCGGAGGAGGCAACCCAGGAAAGGTGGGCGCGGCCCCGGGAACTGGTGGCGCTGAGAGTCCCGCCTGGCTTGACGGGGTGCAGGCGCAAGGTTGGGTCGCCATGCAGGGCGACATGGACCTGGCGGGTTCCCTGGCCCCAGGGGGGGTAGAGACCGTCTTGCCCATTGTTCTGGCTCATGCGCATGCAGTAGCCAATGGGTTCTCCGAGTGACATGGGGAAATAGAGCGTGTGCGGAAAACCGGAGTAGGACGAGGCTAGAACCGAACCTGAGCCGAGCGCTGCTCGAAGGAAATTGCTCTCGTTGTTCCAATCCCCGAAATAACTTCCCATAAACATGGTGAAGACGACCCGCACATCCTGCAGGGCGAACTGGTCCGAATCGGCAACCCCACTGGAGTAATAGTAACTGCCGCCGCCGCTGGCGTAGCTCCAGAGGTATGAACCGGACGTGGCGGCAGGCAGATAGGCATCCCAACCCACTTCCTGCACGTCGGCGCCGACCGCCCCGGGAAAGGCGCGCCAGGCACTGCCGGAGATTGGGTCGCGACCTTTGTCGCCGAAATTATCGCAGATCAGGGCGCGGCGTTCGACCGGCATGTTGCCGCGGCGAAATTCATGGTTCTTGTTCAAATACTGGCGGAGCAGATCGATTTCCGAACGCGAATTGGCCTTATTTGCGAAGCAGGTCATGTTATGCAAATCGACCCTTCCCACCATCAGTTCAATTTCACTCGGAATCTGGCTTTGATCGAATTTACCGTCGCCAGGAATGTTATGGTTCGCCTGGCGTTCAGCGGTGATGGTGTTTACTGAATCGTCGGTCCATTGACCGTCCATATCGCCATAGTAAACGTCGGCTGGCCACGCGCCTCGGTGATTGTCGTGTCCATCGGGAACGATGTCACCAGAGTAAGGAACGGGGATGTGACCAAAAAGCAG
>JAYUWZ010000225.1:0-1944 GCA_043753265.1 Verrucomicrobiaceae bacterium | reverse complement strand
CAAGCAACTCGTTTTCGATGTGCGCACCAAGGACAAGTCACAGAAAATCGCCGTTGTCCGCGACGAACCCACGGAGTTTCTGGTCGATGGCCTGCGCTACGAAATCACCTTTCCCACCTGTCGCGTAAACCCTGAGGCCAATCCGGTCACTAATCAGCCGATGCTGTTTATAACGCAGCGGCCTTGATGGATGGGGCCAAGGAGCGGCGACAGTCGAAGCTGGAGAAAAGTGCGCCTTCGGCGGTTGCTTTGGCATGCCGCTCGGAGAGCGCCATCCACCGAAGATCTACGCTTTCGCGTTATTCCAATAACGCTCCCCTGAGGACCTCAATAGGCCCCTTTCACCCGCATCTTCACCCCGAAGACTTTCTTGCTGGCGGTAATGAAAAGCATGTCGCGGTCTTTGCCGCAGAAGGTCACGTTGCCCGTCCATGGCTCGGGGACGGGGATATTTGTCAGCTTCTTTCCCGTCTTGTCGAAGACCGTCACGCCGCTGCCTGTGAGGTACACGTTTCCCTCGGCGTCGATCGTCATGCCATCCGAGCCCATTTCGCAAAACAGCGTTTTGTTTTCGAGCGTGCCGTCCTCCTTCACGGAGTACGAATAGGTTTTGCGGGCGCCGATGTCGGCGACGTAGAGCGTCTTGCCGTCGGGCGTTCCGATGATCCCGTTTGGCTGCTTCAGATCCGTTGCCACCGCGACGGCCTTCTTGGTTTTGATGTCGAAGAAGTAAACATACTGCCCCGGCTGCTGCATCGCCCCGTCGCGCTTCCAATAGCCGCGCTTGTAGAGCGGGTCGGTAAAATAGAGGTTTCCATCCGGACGAATCCACAGATCGTTCGGGCCGTTCATCAGTTTTCCGCCGACATCGCTTGCCAGCACCGTGATCTTTTTGTCCGGCGCAATGGACCACAGCTCGTTCTTCTCATCGGCACAGGCCAGGAGGTTCCCGTCCTTGTCGAAATACAGGCCGTTGCTACGGCCCGAGGACGTGAGCCAGTCGGTCAGTTTGCGGTCAGCGGCGGTAAACTTTACAATCCGGTCGTTGGGCTGATCGGTGAAGTACACGTTGCCCTCCTTGTCCACGGCAGGGCCTTCCGTGAAGGAGTAGCCTTCGCCGAGCATCTCGACCACGGCCCCCTCTGCGAGCAGGCTCGCCTCCTGGGCGTGTACCATGGAAGCGAGGGCGAAAGCTCCGGAGCAAAGAAGGGGTAAGAATTTCACGCCGGAGGCATACCAAGCGGGTCGGTAAGCACAAGTTTTGTGCGTTTGGAGGCCCGCAACGGATTAACCGCCAAAGGTGCCAAGACGCCAAGTGGATGGGAAGGCGGCGATATTCACCACGAAGGCGCGAAGGCACGAAGCATACACGGAGAAGTGGTGTGGATACTCGCGTCGATGGGCTGCGTAGTAGACAGCAGGCAACCTTCGCGAGCACTTGTGTGATGGGAAAATCTTAGCAGAACCCGCTGACTTTTTCGTACTGCGGCTTTGCTGAGTTCCCTCCCGAGCGAGGTTGGAAACCTCGCCTACTTTTGCTTACAGCTTTTTGATGCTCACGTTGCGGAACATGACCGGGTCGCTGTGGCCGGCGAAGCCGAAGAAGCCGCTGGGGCGGTCTTTGCCGGGGTGCGGGGAATTGGCCATCACTTTTGCCATGTCGACCTTGGAGAGGTCGGCGTCGAGGATGACGGAGCCGTTGAGTTCCACTTTGAGCATGGAGCCCTTCACGGTGACTTCCTCGAAGTTCCATTCGCCAATGGGCCACTGGTAGCCACGGGCGGCGGCGACCATGCCGTAGGCGCTGCCGTGGGCCTGGCGGGGGTCGATTTTGCCGCGCACTTTCTCGTAGTTGTCGTCGAGGATCTGGCACTCGGTCATGCCATCATAGGCGGTGTTGCCCTTCCCGGGATAGCGGAGGGCGAGGCCGTTGTTGCCGCCGGG
>JAYUWZ010000224.1:0-1944 GCA_043753265.1 Verrucomicrobiaceae bacterium | reverse complement strand
CTCTCTTGACCCTGGACGGCGGGTTGATACTTTTCCCGTCCTTTCCGAAACGCCGGAGGGGATAAATGGGGAGTTCAGGCACGCAAAAGCGAGTCTGCAAAATCTTGTAAGTCCTTTTCGGCGTGAAGTTTTCGGGGTCTTAGCTCAGTTGGTAGAGCGCCTCAATGGCATCTTTTCTCTGTGGTGAGTGGACTGAAGATACCTCTAAATGGACACGGCTGCCCCCCATTGAGTCCGAGCCTGAAAGTGGACCTTGTCCTTTTGCATCTGCCGAGTGGTCTGAGCAGGACAGTTTCGGTCTTATTCTACAGTGACAGGGGGGACTGTTCGGGGGGACTGCCCCCGGCCAAACGCATGCTGCGACGATGACGGTTCGGAGCAAAAAGCGATCGGGCATCTACGCAGATTCTGCGCAATGAGCCATCCCAACACGCCACCACAGCGCCTCGCTTATAGCACTGCCGAAGCGAGTTCCCTGTTGAGCATTTCGCCCAAAACTTTGTATCGGCTTGAGCAGCGCGGTTTGCTGAAATCGGTGAAAGCAATCCGCCACAAACTATGGCCCCGTTCTGAGGTGGAGCGATTTTTGCGCGAGGCGCAGTAGGGGACACACTTGTTGATTGAATCCGGTAGAGGTATGCCCAATGTTGTTTTATGGACCCCGATTGCCTGCCCACTTGCTTGGCTATGTCTCGTTTGTGTGAAGCGAAGGACGAGGAAGAGTTTAAAACCCTCTTTGTGGACGAGATTTGTGAACACCACTACCATTTACCTCTTGATAGACTCTGTATGAACGGGGGAGCAGGTGACGATGTTGAAGATGACGAAGTCGAAGTTGAGGAGTTTACAAAGAGTATGGTGAGGGGCACTTACACATTTACGTTTGTTGAAAGCTCGCCTGGGGGGTGCAGGGACATCGACTTGACGGAGGGGCGTTCCGGCAGTCTTGATTTCGTCTTCGATCGCGATACTGGAATATTGAAGCTTTCGGGAGGAGCTGCGGAGCGACTTTACGACCCGGAGGAATTTTGATGATGGCCGAGTTGGCTTGAAAGCAGAGCGACAAGATTTACCGTCGCCAACGATATGGAACTAGAACACGCCACTTCTCTGAGAAACAATTGGGGTAACAGACCCTGCGCGCATCCCGATGTGGAGAAGGAGTATGACCATGGAATGTCGACTGGTGATTATGTATGCACTACGTGCGGCAGAGGAGAGCCGGAGAGCGACTGGAATACTCGGAAAGGTGTCGGGGATGACGAGAGCAAGACGGTTGGATAATTCTTTCGCCGATGTCCCCGAGCATCCTTGGCGCGAATCTTGACAGGCTAGAGGCACTGTGGTGGGCACATCCCGCGAGGACTCCACGGCGGACCTACGGCTCGCAATTTTTTGCATGGGATTTTGATCCTGCCGGCGAAGGAACGGTGGTGAGCATCGGCGCGAACTACGGGCAACACCCCACGTCGGCGCCCCATGCAATTACCAAAGCCAATTTGCGCTCTTGGATGAGGAACTACCAGCACGCCGCCAACACCATTGCTGGAACATGGGAAACGCAGTGGCGCACCCATAATTGGTCCGCAGGGGGGAGGCCTCCGCTCTGTCCCCGCTACTTTGTAATGACCAATGTTGTCCCTTGGATTACTGCTAAACCTTGGACTCTGCTCCCACCCAAGCATGCGGCGGCTATAGTTGCGAGGGCTTCGATGATTTATCGAGGCAAGTTTTTGGATGACCTTGTGCTTCTATTGCCTGAAGCGTTCGTGGTAGGCCATGGAATAGATACGCGCACATTACCCCACCTACCTGCCGCTGTCGGGCGGTGGAATAATTGGATGCTGTATGCCAACCTGTCGTACAAAAAGACACCATCTTGTTGGAGCGCGGCACATTCGCGGTTTCTTTTCTGAACGAGCCGACACATCTCCCAGTCCCACC
>JAYUWZ010000223.1:0-9230 GCA_043753265.1 Verrucomicrobiaceae bacterium | reverse complement strand
GGAAAGCATCTTCGCCACTGGCTTCACCGTCGAGGAAGCGGAGAAGCAGGCTAAAGCGGCTGCCGATGCCAAGGCGAAAGCCGACGCCGACGCCAAAGCCAAGGCGGACGCGGACGCCAAGGCCAAAGCCGAGCAGGAAAAACAGGCCGCCGTCCAGAAAGCGCTCGCCGAGCAGGCCGCGCAACAGGCCTCACAGGCTGCCGCCACCACGTCTGCCACACCGCCTCCCGTGGAACCGGCGGTGGTGCATCCCACGCCCGCGCCTGCCGCTGCCGCCGCGCCGGGCAAAAAAGCGCCCACACCCGCGCCGGCCGCCGCACCCGCACCGACCGCCGCCGGTCCGGAAGGGGACAACTCCTCCGCCCCTGCGGTGGCACCGCCCACGAATGTCGTGCCGATGCCGAGCAGCCAATCCGCCCCCGACCCAGATGCCGCTGTCCCGGAATGGAAAGCCGCCATGGACGAATTGTTCGTGGCGCTCGCCAGCTTCACCCGCGAGGGACAAGTGGACTGCCTCGACTACCTGTCCAGCCTCTACAACGAGAAATCCGCTCAACTCGGCGCCACCGCCGCCGCCGCTTAGTCCGCCCTAACCACCCGCAAGAGTAAGGCCGGGCATCCCACCGAAGGGATGCCCGGCCTTTTTTGTGTCCTGGGAGGCCGTCGGCATCGCGCCGGGAGGCCTCCGGCTCAACTCCCAATTCAAAACGCATCATGAACAAATCCGTGTTCAAATCCACCGCGCAGCCCCTCGCCGTCACCATCGCTGGCCAGACGGTTTCCGCCGATCCCAAGACGTTTTCAACCGGTTCGGTCGGCTTTCACCTCAACGGTAAAATCACCGTCACCGTCAATGGCGAGCCTGTCCGTCTCCAAGTCTCCGGCAGCTTCACCGCTATCGGCAGCAAGGACTGGCCCGAATGAACCCTGTCACCTGAATCCTCACACTCTGTCGCCATGCTTACCATCAACCGCTACGGCCGCCGCAATTGGGCCGTCTACCTCAACGGCACGCTTCTCGTCGTCGCCGTCTACAAAAAGGGCGCCAACGCCGTGAAGAACACTCTCGAATCCGCCTTCGCCCTCGCGGGCCAATCCGTGGTGTCGAGCGCGTCTCTCTCCGCCGCCGCCTAACCTATCCTTACGTAAGGATGCTGACTCTGCTTATGTCTTCCATCACACTTCCTGCGCTCGTCCTGCGCACCGCTCTCGCCGGTCTCAACAAGACGGTGAACCGCCGTTGCACGTTGCCCGTGCTCGCCTATCTCAAAATCGAGCGCCGCAACGGTGCCATCCATCTCACCGGCACCGACCTCGATCTCTTCCTCACCTACTCGCATCCGACCGAGCCGCCGCCGATCACAGCCCTTGCCAAGTCGCTCGCTGTCCTCCGTTGGCAGCGAGACGCTGCGACCATCCTCACCCCATTGGAGACTTTGCGGCACGCTGCCAAGGCGGCGTCGGGCACCGACCCGTGGGTGACCCTCACGCCGGACACTGCGTCCTGGTCAACGCCTGGCGGCGCCGTCTCGGTGCCGTTCCCACCAATCCCCGCGAAAGAGTTCCCGGAAACTCCGCCTGCACCTTTTTGCCGAACGAATCTCGACGCCGGGGCACGAGCCGCCCTCTTGGAAGCGCACCTCTTCTCCAGCGAGGATGAAACCCGCTACGTCCTGAATGGAGTCTACATCGAGATGCAACACGGCGATGCCGCCTGTCCGCCCGTAGTCGTGGCCACCGATGGCCGTCGCTTGTATCGTCGGCACGTTCCTACGCTCTCGACCCTTGGTGGCAACCTCATCCTACCCAACAAAGCGCTAACCGTCCTCTCCACCGCTCCGCTCATGGCTCACGAATGGCGCGCCGGAGCGAATCCGAACAAGCTATGCGCTGCGGTGAAGGCTGGGCCGTGGTCGCTGCTCACGAAGCTCATCCAAGGCTCCTATCCCAACTACCGGCAGGTTATCCACGCCGACTTCACCCATTGGATTACCGCCGTACTTCCAGAAGCCCAGGTGCGCTTCTTTGCAGCCGCGCTCGACCAATTTCCCGCCAGCAACAAGCCGCCCATTGCGCTGCTTTTTCATCACGACCATCTCCGCCTCCAATGTCCCGAAAGCGGTACCTCCGTCGTGGTTCCCGGCATTCGCAGCGATGCGCCGCTCGCCATTCTGTTCGACCGTCATTACGTCCGCGAGATGCTGCGGTGCGGCCCGGGCACGCTCTTCCTGCTCGACTCATCAACGCCGTGCCATTTGGCCGCCGCCTCGGGCGCTGAGCACGTGCTGATGCCTTACCGTGGCGACATCAAATGCACGGTGCCCGACCCGGAGCGGGAAGCGCTCGAAGCGGTTTGGAAGGAGCGTCGTGTCTCCATCACCGAGCCGGGCGAGAACGACCGTCCGCCGGAGACCTGCGAGGGCGTAGTGCTGGACATTCCGCGCCAAGGCCTTCGCCTCGACTCCGCTCTCGTTCACTTCGACGGCCAGAAGAATCCCTGCACCGTTCCCATCGCCGACCTCACGCTGTTGCCTCCGCAGGCTGCGGAGGGAACTGCTGCTTAATCGCGAGATCCTTACGTAAGGACGCGAACGCCTTTCGGCGCTCGCCATTGCTCCGCCATGCTCACCCGCTTCCTCCGGGCGTTCCGTCGCGCCCTTCGTGCCGACCTCGCGGCCATCGGGACGTTTCTCCGCTCACTCCGCTGAACCTCACACCTAACCACCATCATTATGATCAACGAACGCGCCCTCCTCGTCACTCTGTCGCTGTCCAAATTTGAGCCGAAGAAAACGGACAAGCGCATCACCAAACAAGTGTTGTCTGCCAATGGCTCCCAGCCCGGCACGCTGCGCGTCGCCAAGACGCTGCTGCCCGATGAAGCTATCGAGCCCATCCGCAAGGTCCACGGCGAAATCCGCGACTACCACTACAAACACACCCTCGCTTGGGGTGAGAACAACGAACGCCTGCTCTCCTCCGCTCACTTCCTTGAGTACCAAGCGAAGATGGCGTCGTACCGGGATGAGCATGAACGCCTCGCCGATGCCTTCGCGCTCAATTACCCAGCCTATGTCGATGCCGCCCGCGTCGCTTTGAACGGTGCCTTCCTCGCTTCCGACTATCCCTCGCAGTCCAGCATCCGCGACAAGTTCCGCTTCCGCCTCGACTTCGGCCCGGTGCCGGACGCCGGCGACTTCCGCATTTCCGTGATGCGCGAAGCGATGGATGAACTCCGCGCTGGCGTCGATGCCCGCATCGCCGATGCCACACGTGGGGCGCAGACGGATGCAGCCCGCCGTATCGCCGAGCCGCTCGCCGCTATCGTCACGCGGTTGTCCGAGCCCGACGCCGTCTTCCGCGATTCGCTCATCGGGAACCTCCGGGAAATCTGTGACCTGCTGCCGGCCCTCAACATCACGGGCGACCCCACGCTGGAGTCCGCCCGGCAGCGTATCCGCGCCGACCTCTACGACACCGACCCGGATTTGCTCCGGGAGAACGCCACCGTTCGCGCCAGCACCGCCCGCAAAGCGCAGAACATCCTCGACACGATGACGAGCTTCTTCGCGCCCGCCGCATAAAACCTTATGAAACCATCCCAGCTCACCACCCATCTCAGCCTCTCGCTGCCCAAGCTCCGCAAGACCCTCATCAAAGGCCCGCCGGGCGTCGGCAAATCCGACCTGGTCGAATCCGCCGCCCGCGCCGTGGGCGCCGACCTCTTGCTTTCGCATCCGGCCGTTTCCGACCCGACCGATTACAAAGGAATGCCCGCGGTGAATGCCGCCGGTACGGAGGCGCATTTCCTCCCATTCGGCGACCTCAACGCGCTCATCAAAGCGCAGAAGCTCACTGTCTGCTTTCTCGACGACATCGGGCAAGCCCCGCATGGAGTGCAGGCTGCGCTCATGCAGCTCATTCTCGCTCGTCGGGTAAACGGGCATCGCATCAGCGACCATGTCGTCTTTGTGGGCGCTACGAACGATACCTCTCACCGTGCCGGCGTTCACTCCATTCTGGAACCCGTTAAATCCCGCTGGGACGCCATCGTCGAATTACAGCCCGACCTGGACGATTGGTGTACCTGGGCACTCGGCCCGGGCAACATGCCCGCCGAGTTGATTGGCTTCATTAGCTTCCGGCCCGAACTGCTCAACAAATTTGAACCCACGCGCGAACTGACCAACAGCCCATGTCCCCGCACCGTCGCAGCCGTCGGTCGATGGCTCAATGATTGGAATGGGAACCTGCCGGGCCACGCGATGGAAGTGCTCACCGGCGCCGCGGGCGCCGGCTTCGCTGCGGAACTGCTCGGCTTCCTGCAAATCTATCGCTCGCTCCCCAACATCGACCAAATCCTGCTCGACCCGAGCCGCGCCCGCGTGCCGACCGAACCCGCTGCGCTCTACGCCGTGACTGCGGCCCTTACTCGCCGCTTCAACGCGGCGAACGCCTTGCCGGTTTTTACATACGCCGCCCGTCTGCCCAAGGAGCATGAAGTCCTGCTCGTTAAAAGTGGGACCCGCGCCAATCCCGACCTGACCTCATGCCGAGAGTTTACGGCGTGGGCTATTCCCAATGGTCAGTTCCTCTCCAACTGAACGGAGTGGAACGACATAACCTGCCGCACGCAGTCCACCGGGGTGTGGGCGGCGGCGCTCAGTAAATCCTTACGTAAGGACGCTCTATGCAAGACATCGCTTCACGGCTTCTTAAGGCTCGTCTCCGCGTCATCCTCACATCGCCCTTCTTCGGCTCGTTGCTGATGCGGCTGCCACTCACGCCGGACGCTTCTGTGCCGACGTTCCGCACCAACGGCCGCGTGATTCAATACAACCCAGATTACGCGGCTCAGCTCTCCGACCCGGAATTGCGCGGCGTTCTCGTTCACGAAGTCTGCCATTGCGCCCAAGGCCATCTGTGGCGCATGGAGCAGCGCGTTCTTGAGACATGGAATCGCGCGGCCGATTACTCCGTAAACGGGCTTCTCGCCAAATATGCGGATGAGCAGCGCCAACTTGCCGAAGCGGCCAACGGTCGCGCTGGGTTCACTCCGCCTTGGGAGGTTCCGTCGAACTTTCTACTCGACCCTGCATTGTCGGAACTGAGTACGGAGGAGATTTACCACCGGCTCTCGAAGCCTTCTCCGCCACCCCCAAAGCAGGGCGGCTCCTCGCAGCCTCAGCCCTCCGGCACTTCATCACCGTCTCCGCAATCACAGCCAAGCCAGTCGACTCCAGCGTCGGGCACACCAACTCCCGGTGCTTCGCCGTCTATACCAGAACCGCCGAGCTGCGGCGAGTTTACCGCACCTGTTGACGACGAACCCGGTGAAGCACCGCTCGAAGCCGAGTGGCAAATCGCCGTAACCCAAGCCGCTACGGCCGCCAAGATGGCCGGAGCGTTGCCCGGGAGTCTGCAACGTCTCATTGGAGACTTGCTCGCTCCGCGCGTCCCGTGGCGTGAAGTCCTCCGCGAATTCATCCGCCAGCGCACCCGCGACGACTATTCCTTCACTCGTCCCAATCGCCGCTACACCAGCCGAGGCGTCATTCTACCCAGCCTACATTCCGAGCGCATGGGACGCCTCGCCATTGGCGTGGATACCAGCGGCTCCATTACCGATCGCATCCTGGCCGAATTCCAAGCGGAAATCCAAGCCGCCCTCGACGAGTGCCAACCGGAGTCCATCGAAGTCATCTACTGCGATGCCGCCGTGCGCGGTTCTCAGGAATTCATGCCGGGCGATACCGTCCGCCTCGAAGCCAAAGGTGGGGGAGGGACTGCCTTCGCTCCGGTTTTTGACCATCTCTCAACTCAGGAGGAAGAGCCAGTGGCCTGCATTTACCTCACGGATGGCTGCGGCCCGATGCCCACGCGCGAGCCTGATTTCCCGGTGCTGTGGGCATCCACGGAACGGACGAGTTTCCCATTCGGCCAAGTCGTCGCCGTCCGCTGAACCTTATGCAACGTCGCCAATCCCTTCGCGCCGACAATCTGGGCGCTGTCCTTCGCTCTGCCAAAAATGCCGCACGCCTCGGCACGCAACAATTCGAGACGCCGAGTGGCATGGCGGAAGCGCTCATGCTTCCACTCACGGCCTGCCGTCCTTTCATCACCGACCTCCAATGTGGACACGGGAGTCTCCTTGCCGCCGCCGTCAACGAAAGCACCCGCGATGTGTTCGGGGTGGATATCGACCCCACGGCCAGTGTTCGTCCCTCACGCAAACTCCCGTCCTGTCTCATTCACGAGGATCTTAATCTCGTTACTCCACTGCTGCGGGAAGTCGGCTGGAAATCGGATCTCATGGTCCTCAATCCGCCCTTCTCGCTGCAGTGGCCGGACGGTGATTCGACCTTGGTCACGTGGCGACTAACCCATGAGTTTCTGACCGCCACCGGTGAAGGTATGATGATCTGCAACGCCGCGACCGCTCGCCGCCTCATTTTACCTACGCCCGAGGCCCGCCGCATTTGGCTTCACGTGCTCAGTCCCAACTTTTTCCCCGGCACCGACCCATCGATGGAACTGGCCGTTCTCTATTTCGCTGCCGACCACCACCCGGAGCCGTCCGAGACCCCGCTTCAATTCCGCCTGCTCGACACCGACCCCGGCCATGCTCGTGAAGCCTTGGCGCAATTTACGAACGCCCGAAGGAGACTCGTACGGGGCGATACGCTTCGCCATCTCTACGACGCCACTGATCATAGCAAACAATTCCGTGCGGTCGCCGCGGAAGTCCGCCGGCGTCAGGCGGAGCACCTGGCCGGGCGGGACGGGTGGAATATCCGTCTCCAGCCGGACGGGCGGCTCGATGTTTGGCTGACACCCTTTCAGCATTTTTCGGCGAAAGTCCCGCGAGCCCTTGCCGAGGAACTGCAATCCCTGCACCAAAAGCATCCCGCTTCGCTCGTCGTGCAAAAGCCGTCCCGCTTGGCTTTGCACCGCGCCGTGAGTGGCAACCTCTGGCGGGTCGAAGCGGCCGCCGTTTCCGCCGTCACCGAAGCGGTGAAGGCCTACCATGCGATCCGCGCACCATTCTCACGGTTGAACCCTGTGCAGCGCTTGGCCTATCTCGACGAAGAGGACACGATCCGCTGCACCTTCACCACCGGACATTTCTCCGAGGGGCGTCATTACCCCATCACCACGCAAACGTTTGAAGGTCGTAAGCTGGAGCGCCGCCGCCGTCCTGGACGCGGTCACGAAGAGGTGCTCGTTTCTGGTCAGGAACTCGCCATTCTCGTCACCGACGATACCGGGCGGGCTCACTCCTTCACCCAATTCCCTCCGAAAGACGATCTCTCTGACGAGCGCCCAGAGGCGGACTCTCACCATCTGCTGTCCGACCTCGTCGCTTGGTTCCATATCCCCGATGTGCCGGATGTCGCGACACTACATCCTGGCGAATACGCGGAGTTCATGAGGCGGCTGCTCGCACTGGAAACCGCAGCCTGACCACTCCACGGCCATGAAACTCTACGCGCATTCGCGCCAACGCTTTCCCATGCTCAAATTCAAACGCTTCCAACTTGAGGATCTCGCCCGTGCCGCCTTGCACGATGGCCTCATCCTCGCTGACGAGCCCGGCCTCGGCAAAACCCTCCAGGCGCTCGCGCTTGCACTGATCAAAAGGCCGCAGCGTGTCCTCATCGTCGCGCCCGGCGGATTGCATCTTCAGTGGAAAGCCGAGGCGCGTGAGAAGTTCCAGCTTCACGTCAGCGACCTCCCCGATACCCGAACCTTCTTCGCGTTCGGTTTGGATCACGCCTCGAAATCCTTACGTAAGGATGAGAGCGAGAAACCGCGGTTCTTCATTACGACGTATCAAGACCTCGGCTTCAACGGCGCCGATGAATGGCCCGCTACAATTAGCGACGACGGCTTCCGCGTGCAACGGAACCAGGCCCGCCGTCTCGACGCGGATTTCGTTCGCATTCAGCGCACCATCGCCGCCCTCAAGGGAGAGACCTTCGACCCTTCACCCTACTTTCAGGGCATTGGCGAGGAACGCAATGGCATCCGCTGCGTGTGGACGCCGACGCTCGCGCGGACCATTGCCACCTCGGAGATTTGCGGCGGCGGGTTCGACATGGTGATCATCGACGAGGGCACGAAGATTCAGGCCAACGATGCCCACATCGCGCACGGTGTCCGGCAACTCAATCCGCGTTACCGGCTCGTGCTGACCGGAACGCCCATCAAGAACCGCCTGGAATCCTTTTTCTGGCTCGCTTGGTGGGCGTGTGGAGGGTCGCCGGTTCCCACTGCACGCTGGCCTTACGAAGGCACGCCCGAAGCCCGCGAACAATTCGCCAATCAGCACCTTCAACACGACCGGTTTCTCACTCGCGAGGAGGAGTCGGCTGGCACCGTCGGCAACGTCACTCCGGAAGTTTACGACGCTCTGCGCTCCGCCATTATCCGCAAGGATGAACTCGTGATTCCACGCCAATTGGAGCGTCGCCTCTATGCGCGGGTGAAAGAAGTCATCGAAGCGAATGGCGGACGCTGGGACCGCGCTCGTCAGACTCATGTCTTCGCCTCGAATCCGAATCCACTCGCCGGGGTTCACTCGCCCGCCACCTTCCTCGCCAGTTTGCATCCAATCGTTCCAGGCACCGGGAAAAGACGACGCGTCGAGAAGCGTTCCGCACGCATCTGCAATATCCATCGCCTTTGGAAGTTGATCGCTCCGATTGTCATCCGCCGCCGCAAAGCAGACTGCGGAGAGGACATCGTTCCCAAAATGCTCAGGCCGATTTTCGTGCCGCCCGGTACCGCTCAGCAAGCGGTCTACCAATTCCACTTGGACTATCCGCCCATCATGGCCAAGCAGGGGAAGACCAATGGAAAACTCGATCCTCGCTGCCGCGTCGGCATGCAGCTCGCGAATCTTCGCCAGGCCGCCCTGTGCCCCGACGTCCGGGCATTGGCGGACGTCATCACGGACCCTCATGCGCCCGCGGGACCGAAAACTTCCTGGACTGACGCGAACCCCAAGCAAGTTGCCATCCTCTCACTCATCGCTGACTTGCTTGCGGCTGGGGAACAAGTGGTCATCGGTTCACCGTTCCGCCATTTCTCCGAATCCCTGCATCACCGCCTCCAAGCCGCCGGAGTGAGCAGCCTCCTTCTCGACGGTAACACCGCCCAGCACAGACGAGGCGAACTCGTGGAGACGTTCAAACAGCGTCAGCACTCGGTCCTCATCGCCGGGCTCG